>NZ_CP035130.1:1800000-2100000 GCF_004101785.1 Gudongella oleilytica | reverse complement strand
GTAGCTGATTCAAATAATGAGATTTCATTATCACCTGAACAACAGAAGGCTGTCAATAACAGTATAAACTTTATTAAAAACTCAGAGTTTGCTTCAAAAGACCGTATAGACACAAACATAATAACAATAGAAAATGCAGATGAAAAAACATGGGAGTTTGTACATTTAGTAAACTCCAAAGCAGATGAAAATTCTGTTGATTCTACTGACTGGATTATTACTATTGGTGAAAGGTCAGGCCACGACTTTGCACGTATTGTTTGTGATAGTGATAGCTTCGAAGTTATTGGTTACATACCAATAGAATAGAACAGTATTTTGATAGGGAACTTTCTAACGAGTTCCCTAAAATTTTGCCAAAAATCCACAATATCTTCATACAGAGTCTAAAAAGGGGAAAACAATGATACATAGTAAAGATAGCTAAATAAAAAGCCATCAGGGTCATCCTGGTGGCTCTCTTAATGTCTGAAGCGATCTGCTGTCATTGCATCTAAATCCTCTTGCGATATTTTAATATGTTGGTCCTCGGAAATTAACTTATAGATTATATCTTCAATCCTGACTTTAGAACTTAATATTAATAAAACCGTTGGAAACACCTGGTTTACACCTCGTTTCCAACGGTTTTTTTGTACACTTATTCTAGATTCTTCACTAAATTCAATTTTGTTGCACTCCGAAACTGAGTCAAAGTCATATTCTGTCTGAGTGCGGCCATGCCAAGAATCTTACTGATGTCCAGGTATGTCTGGTTTATATTGATCGGGGTTACGGTAATACTGGGATAAGTTCCCTGCGTAATAACGGTAGGTCCTGACAAAGCTTCCATGAGATTTGCAGCGGATACCTGCGCTCCAGTGTGATCTGCAATCTTATACTGTAGATATCTCATAATAGTTAAGGCTAAAAAGCACAATGCAAAGTGTCCTTCGATGTGTTTATCGGTCCAAACAAAAGCAGGGGTCGCCTGTAAATCTGTCTTCATGATCCTAAAACTCTCTTCGATTCTCCACAAACCACGATAGATTTCAACTACTTCAAGGGTTGATAACTCTAGATTGTTCGTGATGATAGCGTAATATCCATCATATTTTTCAGATTCCCTAATTTTCTCTTCGCTGATTTTCCAGTTTTCTGTCTCCAGTTCCATCTCCAAGAACTGGTTTACCCCTCTTTTCACCGCTGCTTTCATCTGATAAGGCTTATCCATTTTTTTCATCAGTTTTTCAAGCATTCGTTGCCGATCACCGCGGTCTTTCGACGCTCTTTTAGCGCTCCATGTCAGATGGATCTTCACCGGAACAGTATGGTGTTGATACTTTTTAGGTCGTCCACGCTTCTTCTTTATGCCTTCTTCCGCACCCTCCGGTGCGTCCAGCGCTAGACCTTCTGTCTTGTATTCCAATGTTTGTTCCACCACTTTCTCCATGGTCAGAACCTCGCCGCTCTCTTTGTTTACCGAAGTCACTTTCCATCCCTCTGGATTCAAGGCCAGTTTTTTAAACTCTTGCGTGGATCGTTTCAGCGTATAGCTGATTACAAAGTTATGATCCTGTGAGCATAGGTAGCCTAGGTTTGTACCACTATTAAGTCCTCTATCTGCGACTACTGTGATCTTCTCTAAACGATATAACTCTCTCAGTCTTTCCACTGACTTCGTTAAAGTTGACTGATCCATAGTGTTTCCAGGAAAAAGTTCATAGGTTACAGGAATCCCATTGTTATCAATTAGAAGTCCCATAACTACTTGAACTTCATTGTTTTTGTGGGATTTTGAGAAACCAAACATTCTCAGTTCACCCCATTTGGTGCTCTCAAAGGAATGAGTGGTGACATCGTAATAGGCGCAACCATTCTTTCGTTTCGTTTTCTTCTGGAAGAAAACAGATAGGAATTCAATGAGATCCTCTTTAGACTCTGCTAGGATATCCAAAACTCCATAGAGTGCATCCAAAGTCTGTTCCGTATGACCAGCATATTGGCTCTGTACTTGATAACAGCTGTAAATACTGCCGGGATCCGTACATCTCCTAGCCAAGAGGTAGAAGATGCTTTGTATTAGCTCTTCAGGATCTCTTTTTCCAGCATATCGTTCAAAGAACTTCTCCAATTTCAGTTCTCTCCAGAGGTTCTGAATCAGGGCGTGTCCGAAACGGAACGAAGACGTCACGTCTTCGGCGGAGGTAATCTCTTTTGTGGGCACAGTTAAGGTAATTGGAGCAGACTCAGCATTCTTTTCCCGTGTTAAGCGCTTTGCTTCTTCTTTCAGTTCCTCAATGATATGAGGGTTTTCTGCCAGCAACTTTTCATAGTTACCATAATTTTTTACGATGACCGCTTTTCTTTTATCTGTGCCTGGAACTCGTCGATCATCACGCAACTGGACAATGCGATGACTTCCTTTTCCGCTGATTGTGATATACATCTGGCACCTCCAACACCTATTTACTTATATTATATCATAAGTGATTATAAGTGTACATAGTTAAACCATGTTTTTCCAAAATAAAACCCTGAATTCGTTTGAGAATTCAAGGTTTTAGAAGTTATGCTATTTATTTTTATTTGTTTTCCTTCCAAAGTCAGGAAATCCTCTTGCGATATTTTAATATGTTGGTCCTCGGAAATTAACTTATAGATTATATCTTCAATGTTTGGTTGCTTCAATATCAAACTAACCAGCGAATAAAGGGCTAATTTCCTGTATTTCGTTAATTTACTCTCTTTACATATTGCATAGAGCTTTGATTTTGGCTGGTCTAAAAGATACTCTCTCTTATTAAATGTTCTAACCCCATCTTCTTCACTAAATTTAAAATACTTATTATTGCTGGCATTTCTTGCCTTTTCGGTATTGAGATCAAGGAGTGTCACATATCTGGTACTTGGCTTTGGTATCTCTATTTGTTGAGCCCTGGCATCACCTATGGTATAGTTAACATTTTTCCTTAAGATCTCAACAAAAATCTCCTCAGCATCTTTGATGGAAGTTGGATACTTTCCATTGGTGACTCTCCAATTCCTAATGTAAGTGAAAAATCCAATATAATCCTGAAGATATTTTGTTGATACATTCGTCATTCCTCTATTGATAAAGTTCTTAATGTCTTTATGCAGCTCGTTCACACGGGCAAGATTTAGCCCATTTGCTCTTTTTAATTGAAGCAATTCTTGATATGAAAGATTCCCCCTATTACTTATATAGTCGATCTTCTCTGCAAAATAAAGCTTTTCCAGAAGTCTTTCATTGTTAGTCCTCGTAATAGCTGCCTTCGTTGGATCGGTATCATCAGGTTCCTCATATCCACTTTTCTTTAGAATGTCGTCATAGTTAGAAGGCTTGATATAATGTGGAATGTCGAGTAAGCTGCATATTTTGTTATAAACAGTATTTGCATCTGAACATATGAAAGCAGGATTATTCACATGTTTTTCTACGAAGTCTACAATCACATCTTCTGTTATTTTTCCAAGCGCAGAGACCTCACAAACACAGTACCCTCTGTTATCTATGGCAGTGACTACCGTAGCAAATTCAGGACCCATGACGCCCAATTTGGACGGATGAGCGCCGTATCTGGGTTTTCGTATATTAGGCTTGGGTAGATATGTCTGAACTTCCAATCTAATTAACTCTCAGGGATTCGAATAGTGTTTTTGATGCTCTGAAAACGTCTGTTTTTCAACGGGAAAAGCAGATTTTTATTGATTTTCCCAGTGAAATATGGTATTATTATAGAGAGTTAATTAACTCTCTATAGGGGGCCAATATGTACGCTGATGTGAGAGTGAAAATACCTGAGGAAAAAGGAAAAGTTACGAGGAAGAAAATCAGAGGAACTACCTACATTTATTATCAAACAGATCGCATTTATGACCCGGAAAAAAAGTATAGTATTCCTAAAAGTACACCTATCGGAAAGCTCTGTGAAGACGATCCAACTATGATGATTCCGAACGAAAAATACTTGATTTTTTATCCGGAAGCAAAGCTTCCTGAAGAAAAGAAATCCTCCCGTAGAAGTGCTTGCTTAAGAGTCGGCGCACATATGGTTCTGAAAAGAATCATCGCCGAATATCACTTGGATGATCTATTGGGAGATCTAATAGGAAAAGACGGTGGACTCTTTTTGGATCTCGCGATTTATACCATCATCACTGAAAACAATGCTGGTCAGTACTATCCTGATTATGCATACAATCATCCGCTATTTACCAGTAAAATGAGAATGTACAGCGATTCTAAAGTGTCTGATTTCATAGCTTCAATCAAGAAAGATCAAAGCGTTGAATTTCTCAACAGATGGAATGAAAATCGGGATCACAGAGAAAAAATCTACATATCCTATGATTCGACGAACAAAAATTGTCAGGCTGGCGATGTGGATTTTGTTGAATTTGGCCATGCCAAGGATGATCAAAACAAACCGATACTGAATTACTCCATAGCATACGATAAGAACAATAGAGAACCGTTATTTTATGAAATGTATCCCGGAAGCATAGTAGATGTGTCACAGCTACAGTACATGCTTGAAAAAACAGAAGGCTATGGCTATCGACACGTTGGATTCATTCTGGATCGAGGGTATTTCAGTAAAGAAAACATCCGGTATATGGACAAATGCGGTTATGACTTCGTCATCATGATGAAAGGTATGAAAAAGTATGCCCATAGTCTGGTGATGGAGAATAAAGGAACTTTTGAAGAGAGCCGAAAACACAGTATTCGGGACTATAAAGTAAGCGGAACCACCGTGAAAGGGAGACTGTTCCCTTCTGATGAGAAAGACAGATATTTTCACATATACTTTAACGAAAGCAAGAGAACAAGCGAACGCGAACAGCTGGAAGAAAAAATCGACAGGATGGTCTCATATCTAAAATCCCAAGAAGGGAAGATGGGATATGAATGTCCGAGTGCTTTATGCCATTACTTTGAACCCTTTTATCATGGTCAGGGGGATGAAAGAATCTTTATGTTCGCAAGAGAGCGCCAAGACGTGATTGATAGGGAAATTAAGCTGTGCGGATATTTCATAATAATCACATCTGAAAAAATGACAGCAGAAGAAGCGCTTGAACTCTATAAAAGTAGAGACGGTTCTGAGAAACTCTTCCGAGGAGACAAGTCATATCTGGGCAACAAAAGCTTCAGGGTACATGGAAGTGAATCGGTCAATAGCAAGATATTCATTGAGTTTGTCGCACTGATCATACGCAACAAGTTTTACACCTATTTGAAAGATCAGATGAAGAAAAACAACAAAAGCGAGAATTACATGACTGTTCCAGCAGCTCTTAGGGAACTGGAAAAAATAGAGATGATTCGTCAGAGTGATGGCAATTACCGTTTGGATCATGCCGTGACCGCAACACAAAAGGAAATACTTAAGGCATTTGATCTGACTGAAAGAAACATTCGTGAACAAGCGATAAGCATTAACAGTCAACTAAAAATGATTGAAGGATTGTAAGGGGGTAGGCAGATGGGCAGACGAAGTATATCCATTGATGAAAAAATCGCTAAGCAAAAAAAGGTGGTTTCCCAGTTGAAAGATAAGTACGATTCAGCGCTTAACGAGTTGAATGTTTTGATGAAAAAGAAACAGGAACTGCAAGGAAAAGAACTCCTAAATGCATTCGTAAACACCAGCAAAAGTCTGGATGAAATTTTGGCATTTATGAGTGAAAACGAGGATGAAAAACCCTAAAATAGGGTTTGAGAGTTAATTTTTTCAGGAAGTTAAGGATATGTTTCAAGCTTCCTGCTGCCCTTCTGGCTCTCTCTTATGAATGTCTCATCTATTTGCACAATACCACTTAACATAGGTGTTTCCATCGTTGCAAGTGCATGTATTAGTTTTAATCTCCATAACCAAATTGTCTTTAGGTTAATACCAGCACATCCATAATCCTCAACGAGCACATTCTGCATAGTCTCAAGAGGACGATGGTTTATTGTCATTTCAAGAGTTTTGACCCAAGCATCCCAGTGCCAATTGGTCTTTTCAAGTATAGTCCCGCTGAAAAGAGTAAATCTTGAGTTACAATCCTTGCAGAGATACTTCTGTACTCCGTCAGCTCTTTTCCCATCTTTCACTATTGTTACTGATCCACACTTACGGCAGACCTTGTTTATTTCGTATTCTTCAAGCTTTCGTTGATGGCTATTTGTAATGATTTGATTAATTTCTTTATCAAAATTAACACCATTATTTACTGAATAATAATCCAGTAGTGCTTTGACTTGTGGAAATGATAAGCCTACTACAATATCTCGAAGATCTTTTTCATTAAAAGATTTTGTGCTCATAGTGCCTCCACAATAGTTAATTAGCGGTTCAAATATTTACACTATCAGCATAGCAAAAATATGATTAATTCGCAACATGAAAACGGGCATTTTTGACAATTATTTTGTTGCAATAGAGCAATATACTACATTTTAACCATCAGTCAATTCATGGAAAATATAAGTAATTGTATGCTCCTGATTACTGTTATTAAATTATGGGTAGTATATAATAGCGGTATATAATTAAATATTAAGGAGGATGTTGTCCATGGAAAAGCCCAAAATAGCAGGGAAAGCGCCAATAGCAGTCGATGTAAAGAAAGGGGAAACATATTATTGGTGTGCATGTGGTAGAAGCTCGAACCAACCGTTCTGCGACGGCTCACATGTGGGGACTGAGTTTAATCCTGTGGCATATACAGCTGAAGAAGACAAAACAGCTTATTTCTGCACCTGTAAACAAACTAAGACTCCACCTTTCTGTGATGGAACACATTTAACCTTGGAATAAAAAGTAAAGTATACATAATGTTGATTATTCTTTTATGATGAAAGCAAAGTAGGATAGGGGAGCTGACCTTATCCTGCTTTTTTGATACTTGAGGCGTGTTTATTAAAAATCCAGACCTACAAAAATAGGAGAGGAAACTGCATGGAGACAAGATTTGATCCGAAAAATGTCATTGAATTATTATCAGAATTAGTATCCATCTATAGTCCATATTTTAGAGAAGAGGAAATAATGAAGTATATTTTTAACTGGTTCAAGTCTCGTAGTATTCCGGCTGAACTACATAGCTATTCGGTTCATAAAATACTAAAATATGATGGAACAAATGTAGTTGGAAGGCTAAAGGGCAATCGGCCAGGTCCTGTTATTCTGCTGAATGGTCATGCAGATACTGTGGAAAAGACATTAGACTGGTCAACTGACCCTTTGAAAGCTCATTCCAGGAATGGAAGGCTCTACGGTCTGGGGGCCTTGGATATGAAGGCCGGAGTCGCAGCTATTATGGCAGCAATTGAGGCGTTTCATAATAACCATAAGGAGTTTGCCGGTGAAGTAATATATACTATAGTATCCGATGAGGAAGGGCCCTATGGTCTAGGTACAGATGCTGTCATATTGGACGGCTTAGCTGATGATGCTGATTGTGCCATTGTAACTGAGCCAAGCAGCGGTTTTACAGGAGAGGGATTTCCTGTGCTTTGCCTGGGAGCAAGGGGAGGGTATAACTACACTGTATACCTTAAGGGTAAAGCTTCCCACGCTGCTAATCCCGAGAAGGGGATAAATGCGATATCAGAGGCCTCAAAGCTTATTGTGGAGCTGGAAAAATCAGAACTTATCGAGGATGATAAGCTGGGAAAAGGAGATATTGCAGTGATATCCATCGAGGGAGGAGGAGCCGCCTGCAGTGTTGCGGAGTTGGCCAGCTTCACTGTATTCAGGCATGTAGTAAGAGGAGAAACAAAAGAATATCTCATCAAGGAGGTCCATGAGGCAGCAGAAAGAGCTGGCATAAGGGCAGAAATAAAGGTAGTGTTCAGAGACTCGCCCCATAGCTTAAACGATGGTTTTATGCCCTATGTCATCGACGAAAATGACCATTATGCAACTATTCTCCAGAATTCAATTGAAGAGGTTACTGGCAGAAAGGCAGCGATAGATTACTTCTCAAGTATTGGAGACTTTAATTACCTTGGGACTAGGTTAAAAATCCCTACCTTTGTCTTCGGACCTTCAGGGGATAATTTTCATTCTTCAGATGAATACGTGGAGATTGATAGTGTGGTAAAGACAAGTGAAGTGATATATAATTTCCTTGAAAAGATGTTAGTAGCAAATAACATCACCATACTTATACAGAGATAGAAAGGTATAGCCTATCAAATTCTTATAGAGGCTGACTTTTTGGTTAATCTATACGAGGAGAACAGCAGCTTGGAGGCTGTAAAAAGCACCTATGACAAAATATTCAGGACTGCATCTGGTCGAGATATATGCAGAAAGATATTTGGATTCTAAAGGTTATATTGAGAGCTATATCCACTAACATTAAAATCAAGTCATTTACAGAATAAAGAGTATATAATCATATTATACTTTAACATGGTATAACCCTTACCTCAGAGAGGAGCCACAGTCCATGGAATACAACAATTATTCAAAAGAGCAGCTTATTCAAAGAATCGAAGAGCTGGAGATGTTAAACAGACAACTACTGGACGAGAAAGAGCAGGAGGACAGGCTTGACTTTGCCTGGACAGGCAATTTGGGGCACTGGTATTGGAATGTTAGAACGAATACAGTGACGTTCAATCCGCTTAAGGTAATTACACTTGGATATCAAATGGATGAGCTCCCTGAAAAGGTTACATATCAATTCTTCACGGACAAGCTTCACCCGGAGGATCACTCCAAGGCAATGCAGGCTATGATGGACCATCTCTACGGAAAAGCAGAGGTTTATGAGGTAGAGTACAGGATAAAAGCAAAAGATGGATCATATAGATGGTATTATGACAGAGGGAAAGTGACTCAGAAGGGTGATAATGGGAAACCTCAATTTCTTGCCGGGATAGTATTTGACATTACTGAAAAGAAAGAAATGCAGCTTGAGCTGGAAAGGGAAAATCAGATCCTTGCAGTTGAATCAGTGACTGACGGTCTAACAAAAATAAATAATCACAGGGCAATAATTGACCACCTGCAAAGAGAAGTGGTTAATTCAAACATAAACAATCAGCCACTAACTATAGCATTGTTTGATTTGGACGATTTTAAGAATGTAAATGATACAATGGGTCATGTCAATGGAGATAAGGTTTTGAGAGATACTGCTGCTATTATGATGAAGAACATAAGGGGCACTGACCATGCAGGTAGGTATGGAGGAGAGGAGTTTCTCGTTATTTTTCCAAATACTGAGTTGTCCCATGCGATTAATGTAGCGGAAAGAATTAGAAAATCTGTTGAGAACAATGTAATCATAGATGGTCTGAAAATAACTATCAGCGGCGGCTTATGGCAATATTCAGGTGAAACAATGGCAGATTTCGTCCATTTTGCTGATGAAAATCTATATAAGGCAAAGAGGAATGGGAAAAACCAGATAGTATATCAATTAGATTAAAGCTCACATCCTGCTTTAATTTATTCGTGGAGATGAAATTGATAAGGTAGATTTAATAACCTTTAAAAGCGTGGGTTCAGATAAGAATCTTGTTATTGTCAAAGAACTCTTTATTGAATACGCACAATCGCTGGGTGTTGATCTTTCCTTTCAGGGTTTCGAAGAGGAGTTAGACATTCTGCCAGGGAAATATGCAGAACCGCAGGGCTGCATAAGACATTGGGGACGGTTCTTTTTGTCCCGAATTGTTACAAAAACGAAACATTTCAGGACAAAAAGAACCGTCCCCGACGTCCCTTAATGTGTATTTATATGGAAATTTGGAGGCTCCATCATGTGTTTTTTAACAGAGCAAAGCTCTATTGATCTTACCAATGCTTCCTTGTACTTTTCAGGGAATCCCTGGGGAAGTTTAACGTCGAATATTACATCAGTTATCATGCCTGTTTGCCTGTTTACATCAAGATCCATAGAAATATTCAATCCTTCAGTAGTTATCCCCTTGTTCTTGCAAAAACCAAGTGCAAAGATTCCCGCACAGGTCGCCATAGACCCTAAGAACAACTCAAAGGGAGTTGGATCACTTCCATTCTGATCAGTCTTTATAAGGTGCCTGGAACTTCTGGCATCAACTCTCAAACCACCTGGAAATTCTACATTCATATAAGCCACAATATCACTCCATTCAAATTTATTGACATATGAATTATAGCACTATACCTAGGGGGTGTATATAGCTTTTTGAAATATTTTTAAGTCAACAAACATGCCTTATAAATCCTCATTGAATTAAACTACAAGTCCATAAGTATGATAAAATATACTCATAATAATTTGCACGATGCCAAATAAACCGGAGGTGTTCAAATGATTTACAGAAATGCTGAGCTTAAGGATATCCCATTGATCTCTGAGCTTCAAAAGAAATATCATGTTTTGACAATAAGCGAAGAAGACAAGCCCAACGGATTTGTTACTACGCTTTTTACCGAGGAGCAGTTTGCTGAGCTTATTAAGAAAGAGAATGGAGTGGCATTGGCCTGTGATGGAGACAAGGTAATCGGCTATGCTATGGCAGCATCCTGGGATTATTGGTCCAAATGGCCTTTGTTCCAGCACATGATAAAGGACCTGCCAAACACTGAGTACCTGGGTCAGATACTTACAACAGAAAATTCATATCAGTATGGACCTATTTGCATAGACAAGTCTTATAGAGGGACAGAGGTTTTACCAAGACTCTTTGATTTCTCCAGGGAACAGATGATGGACAGGTATCCCATACTAATAACCTTTATAAACCATATAAACCCAAGGTCCTTCGAAGCCCACACAAGAAAGCTTGGGCTGGAGGTTATCAAGAATTTCGTATTCAACAATAACAACTATTATGAGCTAGGCTACGATACGTCAGTAAAGGTCAGATCACTGGTATAGTACCATAGGAGGAAGTCATATGAGCAAAAAATCCCCATCCATGGACCAATGGATAAAGGAAGCCAAGGAGCACCCATCCGCAGCAAGGGTAGGTATGTATCTTTTTCACAATGGAGTAGTCAGAGAAACCCCAAAGGCCAAGGTTAGAATGGGTATCGATGATGGAACCATTGTTGAGAAGCTTGATTTCACGTTTGATCAGGCTAAGGTCGATAGGGCAACTGAAGAGACCCTTGAAAGAGAGGGAATATTTTATGTAAAGGCATGGCTAAATGAGGGGACTCTGGATGTTGGTGAGGACATAATGTATGTGCTTATCGGCGGTGATATCAGACCAAATGTCGTCGATGGTTTACAATTTCTGGTTGAAAGGATCAAGACCCAATGCGTAGTCGAAATTGAGTCATTAATATGATGAACTCTACCGGTATATAATTTGCTAAACCTAAGAAGGGGTGAGATACAATGGCAGGTATAACAGGGATAGGTGGTATTTTTCTAAATTTTGCCGGAGAAAAGGATATGTTGCATGAATGGTATCACAAGACTCTTGGACTGGATATGACAGACTATGGAACTGGATTTCTTGAAGGAAAACAGCTGTTGCTTGTTTCCTTTAAGAGAGATAGCGAGGATGCACCAATTATAAACTTTCGTGTCGATGATCTGGAGGCTTTCTCAAACAAGCTCAAGAAACAGGGTGTTGATGTTAAGCAGATAGATGAATATGAGTATGGTAAATTTATGCAGTTCGTGGACCCCTTCGGGAATCTAATCGAGCTTTGGGAGCCCTATGAGGAAGTATATCTGAAAATGGTTAAACAGGAGATTGAGGGATACTTGAAAAAAACCTCTGATAAAGAAGAGTAATTAAAGTGAAAACTCGCCAAACAATAAATAGTCAGTTTGAAAAGTTGCTTTCAGTTAGATACTCAAATGGCTCTGACTTCTGGGCTGCTCCGGATGGGAATTTAGTTATTGAGAAAACGAAACGGCTGCTTCAACAGCTTTGTGTATATGCGATTGGGGTAATTTACAATGAGGCTAATGAAAGGCTTCAGGAGATCAACGACAATATTTCGAAATTCGATATAATATTGGATCAGTAAATAAATCCTGGTCGAAAATTGATCAATAGTTACTCAATAGGTTTATAGTATATTTATAATGGGGAATAAATCTTGGTGAGCATTAAGAAACTATTAAAAAAAGCAAGTGACGGCTACATAATCAAACAGGTTGATAAGCTCGAGCTTCCAGTATTTAAGGAAAGCAGACACATCCGGGAGTATGTAGTATTTTCGGGAAAAGTACAAAATGTCGGGTTCAGACGAGAGGTTTATCTACTTGCTGCTAAACTTGGGTTGACTGGATGGGTCAAAAATAATGAGCAGGGCAGCGTTGAGGCTGAAATACAAGGTGAGGAATTGAGGATAAGGTTCCTCATTAATTTCATGAGCTCATTGCGAAGGGCTAAAGTATATAAAGTGGAAAGCAAAATAATAGACTTAAAATTAGAGGAAACTGGTTTTGAAATAATTCGTTAAGCTGAAGGGAGAAGGATCCATGGTTGACAATTACAACAGAAGGGCAAAGATTTTCAAGGCATTGGGTGACCCCAGAAGGATCATGATCCTCGAGATGCTTCAAAATGGCGAGCTTTGTGCATGTATGATACTTGAGAGATTTGATATGGCACAATCAACACTTTCTCATCACATGAAGCTTCTTCAGGAAAGTGGCTTCGTCAAGGGAAGAAGCGAGGGAAAGTGGGTCCACTACTCATTGGATCCAGAGGGATTTAGGGTCGCTATGAAAATCATAACAGGACTATCCATAACTAAGAATAAATTAGAGAGAACCGGAGAAGAATGATGGCTGATTTCAAGCATATCTATACAAAAAGGCTGTTATTGAAAAGACTTGAAGAATCAGATGCAAAGAGTGTGTTCGAGTATCGCAGCATGCCTGAGGTTTACATTTACCAGGGCTTCAGACCGGAAACAGCTGATGACGCAGTTGAGTTTGTAAGAATGAGTTCTGAAGAGCCTGATACTCCAGACACCAGGTTTCAGGTTGCAGTATGCTTAAGAGAAACAGGGAAACTTATTGGTGATATCGGGTTGAGATTTCTTGAGGATGGGAAGCAGGTGGAGATCGGTTACACAATCCACCCATTATATCACGGGAATGGATATGGAAAAGAAGCAGTAAGAGCTGCGATTGATTATCTATTCTGGGATCTTAAGAAACATAGGGTCACAGCTTCCATAGACCCAGACAATTATAAATCGATACGACTATGTGAAAGTCTTGGGATGAGAAAGGAGGCTCATTTTATTAAGAGTCTACTTATAAATGGAAGCTGGGCTGATGATGTTATATACGCAGTTTTGGAGGAAGAATGGATTGGAGATAGCAGAATTAAACCAAGTGATCCCATAGACTAATATATTTCGAATGTCCTCAGGAGATACAGCACGACTAACCATTGCCTATCGAACTGATAAAAAGGATCGTGAAATTCAGAGTCGTTGAAAATATGGATAAGCAGAAGTAAAGTTACTAAGGCACATTACAAGACGGATATGTTTCCGTCTTTACTTTTGCCTGATAATGTGTTAAAAATGATATTAATAACACTGTATCCTAATAAGAATGAGGATGCTACGAGCGGAGGATTATTTTAATGGGATCGCTGAAGGATTTTAAGAAAGTAGTCATAAAAATCGGCTCATCATCACTTACACATCAAAGCGGACTTCTTGATCTCTGGAAGATGGAGAGCCTGGTAAAGCAAATAGCTAATCTTTACAACAGCGGGAAAGACATCGTAATCGTTTCCTCAGGAGCTATAGCCGCTGGAATGGGAAAGATGAAGTTCGTTGGGAAGCCAAAAACCATTCCGGAAAAACAAGCGGCTGCAGCAGTAGGGCAGGGAACTTTGATGTATATGTACGAGAAATTATTTTCTGAATATGGCATTACTGTTGCGCAGGTTCTATTGACTAAGGAGGATATGTACCAGGACATAAGACGTGAGCATAGTATAAATGCTTTTTCTGCTTTAATTAAACACCGGATAATACCAATTGTAAATGAGAATGACGTGGTTGCCATTGATGAAATAAAGGTGGGAGACAACGATACCCTGTCTGCTGAGGTATGCAAAATGATAGGATTTGAAAACCTTACAATTTTGTCTGATATTGAGGGAGTATATAATAAGGATCCAAGAAAACACAAGGATGCCTATATGATAAATGAAATTAAGAACATTTCAGAGCTGGATGAGATCGATGCTGGAGATGCGGGATCAAATGTTGGTACGGGCGGGATGCAGACTAAGCTGAAAGCAGCGCAAATTATAGCAGAGGCCAAAGGGACTATGCTGATCGTGAACAGTGGCCATCATGAGGTGTTAAATGAACTATTGAACGGTCGAAAATGTGGAACATTTTTTGACTTCAGAGACTAATCGAGGAGGGGGTCAAATGAAGGATTATTCCAATGAAATCCTGGAAATGGGGTCCAAGGCAAAGGATGCAGCAAGGCTGTTAAGAACAAAGAGCTCTTCGGATAAGGATGCATTCCTGATTGAGCTTTACAACCAGCTTGGTATATTCAAGGAAGCGATTTTGGAAGCAAATGAACTGGATGTTACAAGGGCAAGGGAAAGTGGCATAAAGGAATCTCTCGTGGAAAGACTTGCACTAGGTGAAAAGAGATTTTCAGAAATGAGGGAAGGGCTGCTACAGGTCGCTTCTCTAAAGGATCCTGTTGGTGATGTCGACTCTATGTGGACAAATACCTCCGGTCTTAAAATTGGCTCAAGGAGAGTACCGCTGGGAGTTATTGCAATGATCTATGAATCAAGGCCAAATGTGACCATAGACGCTGCAGCTCTATGCATAAAAACGGGCAACTCGGTTATCCTTAAAGGGGGCTCGGACGCACTTAACACAAATATCGCTTTAATGAAGGCTGTGGGGAGGGCGATTGAGATCAAAGGATTTCCGGAAGGCACTGCACAGCTTGTGGAAACCACAGACAGGGAATTCACAGGTCAGCTACTTTCTGCAAGAGACCAAATAGATTGCGTGATACCTAGGGGAAGCAAGGGGCTTATTAACTTTGTTGCAAATAATTCAAGAATACCAATAATCGAAACCGGAACCGGCAACTGTCATATCTTTGTGGATAAAGGCTATGACGTAAAGAATGCTGTTGAAATAATCATTAACGCCAAGACCCAAAGACCTGGTGCATGTAATGCCGTAGAGACTGTTTTAGTACACAGTGATTGTGCCAGTAAGCTCCTTAAATCACTTGTTCCATCAATGCAGGCCGCTGGAGTAACATTAGCTTTGTGTGAATCTTCCTTCCGGATAAGCCATGAGCTGGGCCTTGAACTGGAGCATTGCAGAGAGGCAACTGAGTCAGACTGGGAGACTGAATTTCTTGACCTGATACTTGCCGTTAAGGTAGTAAATACTATGGAGGATGCCATAGAACACATAAATAAATACAGCACAGGCCACTCTGAGGCGATACTGACAAAAAATTATGACAATGCCCAAAAATTCCTGGACTTCGTTGACTCAGCTGCAGTATATGTCAATGCCTCCACCCGTTTCACTGATGGAGGTGAATTCGGTTTTGGAGCTGAAATAGGAATCAGCACCCAAAAGCTCCATGCAAGAGGCCCTATGGGACTTAAGGCTCTTACTACAAATAAATATATTGTCTATGGAAGTGGGCAAATCAGAAACTGACGCCGGGATTGATCCCGGTGTTTTTCTTTAGGCTATAACACACTAAAATGATATGAAATTAACAATATAAGCCATGATTATCCAGAAACATTCTTGACAAGTAAATTAAATTATTTTATAAAATCAGTTAATCCTCAGAAACATTAAACGGCTGATATTCAATACTTATAGTTACATAGGAGTTTTATCAATAGACAATATTAAATTATTATAAAAGTTGCTATTTAAAATTATGTTTTTATATGGTATATTTTTCATGATATATATCGTTTATAAATTAACGAGGAGTGATATTATGCAAGCTGTAGAATTGAACCAAGAGCTTTTTGATGAACTCGAGAGATATATCGACACCATCGAAACAAAGGAAACAGCCCTCATCGAGGTCCTACACCAGGCCCAAAACCTATTTGGGTACCTGCCGATGGAAGTGCAGCTTTTCATTGGTGAAAAGCTAAATGT
Source organism: Gudongella oleilytica (assembly GCF_004101785.1). Lineage (NCBI taxonomy): Bacteria > Bacillati > Bacillota > Tissierellia > Tissierellales > Tissierellaceae > Gudongella > Gudongella oleilytica. The sequence continues at coordinate 2,083,888 of NZ_CP035130.1, read as the reverse complement.
TCCAGCATCAAAAATTTATGGTGTAGTGAGCTTCTATTCCTATTTCACAACTAAACCGAAAGGCAAGAACGTTATCAATGTATGCACCGGTACTGCTTGTTTTGTAAGGAATGCCGAGTCCATAGTCAAGGAACTTGAGAAGAGGCTTAGCATAAAAACCGGTGAAACCACCAGCAATGGTATGTTCACTATCGATTGCCTGAGGTGCGTAGGTGCATGCGGACTTGCTCCTGTCGTCATGGTGAATGATGAAGTCTACGGCAAGGTCAAGGTAGAAGACATTCCAAAAATTATTGCCAAGTATTCTGAGTAGGGGGCGAAGATATGAATAGAATTGAAGACTACAAGAGCCTATTGGAGATGCAAAAGGAACTGGTCCATGTAATGGATATAAGAAAAGCCAAATCTGGAGACACTGAATACAAAGAGCTTCTCATTTGCGGTGGAACAGGCTGCATGTCATCTCAAAGCAAAAAGCTGCTTGAAAACCTCAATAGTGAAATAGAGAAAAATGGGCTTTCAGATAAGGTTAGAGCATCGATCACAGGATGCTTCGGCTTCTGTGAAAAGGGTCCCATCGTAAAGGTATTTCCTGAGGACGTATTCTACGTTAATGTTAAACCTGAGGATGCGGCTGAAATCGTAAAATCCCATCTTATGGACGGATATCGTGTTGAGCGGCTTTTGTATGAAGAGCCAACATTAAAGAAGAAAGTAAATACTCAACACGAGATGGAGTTCTATAAGAAGCAGGAGCGTATTGCACTTAGAAACTGTGGATTGATTAATCCGGAGTTGATCGAAGAGTACATAGCAAACAGGGGATATGAGGCAATAGGGAAATGCATAACTGAAATGAAGCCAGAGAAGGTCATCCACGAGGTCAAGCTATCCGGTTTGAGGGGAAGAGGGGGCGGAGGATTCCCAACTGGTCTTAAATGGGAGTATGCAAGTAAAAATAAATCAGAAGTAAAGTATATAGTCTGCAATGCTGATGAAGGCGACCCCGGTGCATTCATGGATAGATCCATCCTTGAGGGAGATCCTCACAGTATCATTGAAGCAATGATGATAGCAGGCTACTCAATAGGTGCTCAGAAGGGATTTGTTTATATCAGAGCGGAATATCCTCTTGCAATAAAAAGACTTAAGACAGCGCTTAAGCAGGCAAGGGAAGCAGGACTTCTTGGAGACAATATAATGGGGACCAGCTTCTGCTTTGATATTGAGATCAAATATGGTGCAGGAGCATTTGTCTGCGGTGAAGAAACCGCGCTTATACACTCTATAGAGGGTGGAAGGGGAGAACCTACCACAAAACCTCCTTTCCCGGCTGAAAGCGGGCTTTGGGGCAAGCCAACAGTAGTAAATAACGTTGAGACTTTAGCAAATGTGCCTGCAATACTGACGAACGGTGCATCCTGGTTCAATAAGAGGGGCAGTGATACATCGAAGGGAACAAAAGTATTTGCATTGGCGGGCAAGATCAATAACGTTGGACTTGTTGAAGTCCCAATGGGTATTACCTTAAGGGAAATCATATATGATATCGGTGGAGGCATAAAAGATGGGAAGGGCTTCAAGGCAGTGCAAACGGGAGGCCCTTCAGGTGGATGTATCACCAGTGAAAATCTTGATGTCAAGATAGACTATGAGTCTCTTTACGGGATAGGATCAATGATGGGCTCAGGTGGAATGATAGTGATAGACGACGATAACTGTATCGTCGATATCGCAAAATTCTATCTCCAGTTTACTGTCGAGGAGTCCTGTGGTAAATGCACTCCATGTCGTGTAGGCAATAAAAGGCTATATGAGATGCTGACAGCAATAACCGAAGGAAAGAGTACAGTCGAAGATCTTGAAACCATGAGAAAGCTTGCAGAAACCATTAAGCTAACTGCTCTTTGCGGGCTTGGTCAGACTGCTCCTAACCCAGTTTTATCTACACTGAACTACTTCTATGATGAATATCTTGCACACGTAGAGCAAAAGATATGTCCTGCAGGTGTATGTCAGGCTCTATTAAGATACTTCATAACACCGGAAAAATGTATTGGGTGTACGCGTTGTGCCAAGGCCTGCCCTGTAAATGCAATAAGCGGCAAGGTCAAAGAGGTTCATGTAATCGATCAGGATATATGTATAAAATGCGGAGCTTGCTTCGATGTTTGCCCGGTCAGTGCAATAACTAAGGGATAGGAGGGAAGAAGGATATGATAAATTTAACTATCAACAATAAGGCAGTAAAGGTTCCCGAAGGATCGACTATTCTCGAGGCTGCAAAGACCGTCAACGTAAAGATCCCGACTCTCTGTCACCTGGATCTTCACGATATAAAAATGGTAAACAAGGCTGCAAGCTGCAGAGTTTGTGTCGTTGAGGTGGAAGGGAGAAAAACACTCGCTCCTGCATGTTCAACACCTGTGTTTGAGGGAATGATAGTAAGAACAGATACCAAGAAGGCTGTTAAGGCAAGGAGAACTGTTGTTGAGCTTCTTCTGTCAGACCACCCCAGCGATTGCCTGATATGTGAGAAGAATACAGACTGTGAACTTCAAAGCCTTGCGGCAGAGCTTGGAATAAGACATATTAAGTACGAAGGGGAAATGTCAACATATCCCATCGACAACAGCAGCTTGTCTATCGTAAGAAATATGGATAAGTGCATCATGTGCAGAAGATGCGAGACCATGTGCAACGAGGTCCAGACTGTACATGCTTTGTCAGGTACCGGCAGAGGATTTGAAACGGTTGTTGGTTCAGCATTTGATCTGCCGATGCATGAAACCAACTGTACCTTCTGCGGCCAATGTCTTGCAGTTTGTCCGACAGCTGCTTTGACAGAGGTCAACAACGTACCCAAGGTATGGGACGCGATAAATGACGAGAGGAAAACAGTAGTAGTTCAAACTGCCCCTGCAGTTCGTGTGGCTCTTGGAGAGGAATTCGGGCTTGAGCCAGGCACAGTAGTTACAGGGAAGATGGTAGCTGCACTTAGACAAATGGGCTTTGACATGGTTTATGATACTGACTTTGCTGCAGACCTTACAATAATTGAGGAAGCATCGGAATTTGTTCACAGACTGAAGCATGGTGGCAAGCTTCCTATTCTAACCAGCTGTTGTCCTGGCTGGGTAAAGTTCTTCGAACATCAATTCAACGACATGCTGGATATCCCATCAAGCTGTAAGTCGCCCCATGAAATGTTTGGATCAATAGCTAAATCATACCTGGCAGAGAAAATCAACATTCATCCAAAGAATATGACTGTTGTTTCAGTAATGCCATGCGTAGCGAAAAAGTATGAAGCTGCAAGACCTGAGCTGGGACATGGAGGCACTAAGGACGTAGACATAGTAATAACCACAAGAGAGCTTGCCAGGATGATACGAGAGGCTGGAATCGACTTCCTGGCTCTTGAGGACGAAGAATTCGACAATCCTCTTGGGGAGTCCACCGGCGCATCAGTAATATTTGGAGCAACGGGTGGAGTTATAGAGGCGGCTTTAAGAACTGCATATGAGTGGCTGACGGAGGAAACTCTTGAGAATGTCGAATTTGAAGCCTTAAGAGGTATTGAGGGTACCAAGGAGGCTACAGTAAATATAAATGGTCAGGACATACACATTGCCGTTACTCATGGATTGGGCAACGCCAGAGCTTTGCTTGAGAAAATCAAAAGAGGAGAGGCTAATTACCACGCCATTGAGATAATGGCTTGTCCAGGAGGCTGTATTGGAGGAGGAGGACAACCCTATCACCATGGAAATCTCGAGATCCTGCAAAAGCGAATCGAGGGCATCTATTCGGAGGATCGCTCGAAGCCCATAAGAAAATCTCACGAGAATCCAATGATCAAACAGATTTATGAGGAATTCCTGGGAGAGCCCTATGGAGAGACAGCTCATGAGTATCTGCACACCCACTATGTAAAAAGAACCAAAATGTAATATTTAAGGAGCCTGTGATTGTTTCGCAGGCTCCTTATTAAAACCTTGTTTTTTTGATTTCCTCCTCCAGTCTTTCAAGTTCTTTGATCGTATATGGAGAAAGCTTTTCCATTACCTCTTTTCGTGCTTCAAGGGCATCCTGATACCTGTCTTCCCGCTTTCTGTTTTTAACATTCTTATTCCATGCAACCTTTTCGTTATTGAAATACAGATCATAATCCACTATCCTGGTTCCATCTGGCAGGTATTCAAGGCCGAATAAAAGCTTCTTGATCCTTGATGGCTCTCTGAAGGTCAGCAATCTTACTCTATAGATCTCGACTGCAAGAAGCGCCTTTGGGTAGTCCTTGGACCATGATTCCCCAAGAACAAGACCCAACTCAAGATCCTCAAGTACCTCCATCATACGGTCATAGTGAAGCTTATATGCTCCATATTTATCGTATATCCTGATCTCCACCTCATGCCAATCCTTGTTACCTATCCCAATATTGAGGTATTTTAATGCATGCATCCCTAATTCCCGCTTGATAACGCCGAAATCCCCATCAAGCCTCAAATAACCAGGCTTCAGATCGGAAAGTATTATGCGTTTGTTCAAAGGTTTTTCCGTCAGACCTATAAAAATGTAATCACTTGACAATTCTCCAAGGTAATCTTCATAAGGGACGATATCCCCTCCAAAGTCATCCTGGATTCGCTTGAGTACTTTATCCAGGTCACCCACTGCCCTCATTATTATCATATGAGGCCCCGATTTTATCGAAAGGATATTGTCCTTTGATTCCGAGGACATAAGCTCACATGCAAAAGCAAGAGCCTCCTCGTAGACCAGGAAGGAATCTGATATTGAAAATATGCTCGACTCCGGGTTTTCCCTATTTATAAAGAATACAACGGTTTGATATTCGGTACTCTCATCAAGTATCTTTTTTGAATCAACACGTTCGGACTTAAAGCTCGTTAGCAGGAAATCTGACAGCCCTTCTCTGTCTGAGGTGGTTATATATATCGCTCTGCTTCCACTTCTTATCAAGGATACCATAATGACCTCCTTATATCCCAAGTTTATTTCTGTTTAATCTGGAATTATTGGTTCCAAAGGGGTATTCGATTCTTTTAACATCCAGAGTAACCAAATCGATCAGGCTCATTGATGTAATACCATTTAAGTCTTTCTCTTTGTTTCTGTCGTCATCTGCAGAATCAAGATCGTGGCCGTATAGCCTTAAATCAGCAGTCAAGTCCTTCAAATCTGAGTAATAGTGAGAAAATGCTACATCGACACCTTCAAATTCCATCTTGCCCCAGCCATCAAAAACCATCAGCCTGCCGCTGTGTTTCCTTACAAAATCATAATCATCATGGTTTCCAAGGGATAATACGATCTTCTTTGCTTTGGAATCCTGAAGAATTTTAAGTATAATCCTTACCTCGTGCTTATATCTGTGAAATGAGCTTTGATATAAACCGATCTTTATATTATCCGCCAGATCTCCAGTATGGATAATATAATCAGGCTCAAGCGCCTTTATTATCCGCTTAAGTTCAGGGTAAAACTGGCTGGGCGTATCCGATATATGTAAAAGCCTTGGATGATCATCCAACCTGGAGGCGTGATCAAGTATCGACCTTCCAAAAACTGCACCGATTATATTCTTGACCATAGACATATTCTCACCTCCTTTGGACTATTATACACAAGATTTGATCCTCTTGAAACAAAAATGAAGGCGTTATGTAAATCGACTCCAAATTATGGGAATAGTATGTCACAGGAAATATATATTATGGATGAAATTAAATCTTCATTATGGTAAAATTGTTCTGTCATATATAGTTTTCAAAAATATCCAGGAGAATTTTTAAATATTATTTTACAAAGGAGAGATAAAATGAGTAAACCTGTTTTGTCAGCACATTTTGAATCCAGAAAACCTTCTGACGTCAGATTGGCGCAAATGAAATATGACGAAAGAAAGGTAAAACCACAAGAGGTAATCAATGTCGGTATTGGCAACGTTTCCCTTCCTACAAACCCAGCTATGCAAAAAAGGATGTTTAATCTGGATGCTCCAGATAGTCCGTTTAATAAAGGAGTAGTAAAGTACACAGGTACAGCTGGAACACCAGAAGCACAGGAGGCTGTAAAAAACATATTAAGGAGTGGAGGATTCAATACTGACAACCTTTACGTCCAGATAACAGAAGGCGGCTCAGCAGGGATGGAACTGTTGATCCTTGGAGTATGCGGACCTGCTGGTTCATCAGAAAAACCATTGATGATGATCGATCCGGCTTACACCAATTACATTTCCTTTGCAGAAAGATTGGGAAGGAAGACTGTAACTGTAAAGAGACATATGGGTGATGATGGCAAATTCAACCTCCCAAGTCTTGAGGAGATCGAAGAGAGCATAAAGAAGAACAACCCTGGAGCATTGCTTATAATTCCATACGACAATCCAACCGGACAGCTTTATGACTATGAAATGCTAATCGGCCTTGCAGAACTGTGTGTAAAATACAATATTTGGTTTGTAAGTGACGAGGCGTACCGTGAGCTTTACTATATTGAAAAGGATAAGCTAATAAGCATCTGGGGAGTTACAGATGCTGAGGTACCAGGGATAGAAGGAAGAAGGATCAGCATAGAAACAACCTCTAAGGTATGGAATGCCTGCGGACTGAGAATTGGTGCAGTGGTAACAGACAATCCTGAATTTCACAACAGATCAGTTGCTGAATACACTGCCAATCTATGTGCCAATGCGATTGGTCAGTATGTCTTCGGAGCACTGGCTCATGAAAGCAAGGAAAGCCTGTTGGCATGGTGCAAGCAGCAAAGAGACTACTATAAAGATGTTATAGTAAATGTATATAACGGATTTAAGGCTCTTGAGCCAAACCTGGTGGTTTCTAGCCCTGATGCGGCTATATACTCTGTAATCGACGTCAGAAAGGTAGTAAAGCCGGGATTTGATTCAATTGATTTCGTTTTATACTGTGCAAGCGAAGGCTCCGCGATCATCGACGGAGTTGAAACCACACTCCTGGTAGCTCCAATGAAGGGCTTCTACGACGAGAAGGATCCTGCCAAGAACCCAGGGACCACTCAATTTAGGATTTCCTTTGTTGAGACCCCTGAAAAGATGGCAAAGGTTCCTGAGCTGTTTATCAAGCTTCTTAGACAATACGAAGAAAGCAGATAACAGCTGTACTAAAAGGTCTGTCGAAACTACTCGACAGACCTTTATTTAGGTGAAATATACTTTTAAGTGGTATAATTATGTTGGAAAGATTTACATGACAGGAGGGACACAATGATAAGATTTGAAAACGACTACCTTGAAGGGGCCCATCCCAGGATAATGGAACGCTTATTAGAAACAAATTTTGAGCAAACCCCAGGCTATGGAACTGACCATCATACAGAAAAAGCCAGGGAATACATAAAGGAGATCTGTGCAGATCCAGCAATTGATGTCCATTTTTTAGTTGGCGGGACTCAGGCAAATACAACTGTAATAGCTTCCATTCTTAAGCCATACCAGGGAGTTATCAGCGCATCTTCAGGACATATCAATGTTCATGAGACAGGGGCTATAGAAGCAACTGGTCATAAAGTACTTGCCTTGGAAAGCCTGGATGGAAAACTTACAGCAAAGCAGGTTATGGTAGCGTATGATACACATTGGAGCGACGGTACCCATGAGCATATGGTCCAGCCGGGGATGGTCTACATATCAAATCCTACGGAAATCGGAACTATATACTCATTAAAGGAACTGGAGGAGCTTAGTGTAGTCTGTAGGAATATAGAGCTGCCGCTTTTTATGGATGGTGCGAGACTGGGCTATGGGTTGATGGCAGAGGGAAATGATATAGCGATGCCAGACCTTGCAAGGCTCTGTGACGTTTTCTACATAGGAGGGACAAAGGTTGGTGCCCTGTTTGGAGAAGCTGTTGTAATATCATCAGATAAGCTTAAGAAGGACTTCAGATACAACATAAAGCAAAGAGGAGGCATGCTTGCGAAGGGAAGGCTCCTTGGGATCCAGTTCGAGACCTTGTTTGAGGATGGCCTTTACATGGAGATAGCCGGTGAAGCAATAGGATATGCAATGGCGATAAAGAATGCTTTTAAATCTAAGGGATACGAGTTCCTGATCAATTCTCCCACAAACCAGCAATTTCCTATCCTGACTAACCATGAAATTGATAAACTAAGTAAGAAATACTCTTTCCAGTATTGGCAGAAGGTTGATGAGGGACGATCAGCTGTAAGGTTCTGTACAAGCTGGGCAACCAGGAGAGAGCAGGTTGAACAGCTCTTAAGGGATATTAAAGAATTATAAACCGAATGTATCAACCGGTTTACTCATGCGATCCTTTATGTTAAAATATGGGCGACATATGTGAATACCCAAGGGAATGACAAAGTCCAAGAGTGTTACAGTTTCACCAATAAATAGGTAAGAGGTGCAATGGAGTGAAAATATTAATTGCAACAGATTGGTATAAGCCAATTGTCAACGGAGTGGTAACATCTGTTACCAATCTTGAAAGAGAGCTGTTGGCAAAAGGGCATGACGTAAGGATATTGACTCTTTCAAACAGCCTTCATTCAAGAAAAGAAGGTAATGTATACTATATAAAATCAGTTTCGGCAGACAAGCTTTATCCCGGTGCCAGAGCTTCTATTTACCTGTTTGGGGAGCTATACGACGAGATCCTTAAATGGGCACCGGATATTATCCATACGCAGGCAGAATTCACAACCTTCATATTTGCAAAGAGGATCGTTAAAGCGTTGGGGATACCTCATGTTCATACCTACCATACTGTTTACGAGGATTATACTCATTATTTCTCAATAAACGAGCAAATAGGGAAAAAAACAGTTGCTTACCTTTCAAGAAGACTTCTCGATGCACTGGATGAGGTTATTGTGCCAACTGCCAAAGTAAAGAGACTGTTAGAAGGCTATGGAGTAATTCCGAGGATATCAGTTATTCCGTCAGGTATCCGACTGGATTCATTCTATCAAAAGACTAATGACCTTGAGCAGAAAGAACTTAAGAGTCATCTGGGCATAGCACCTGATAAAAAGGTATTGGTCTATGTAGGAAGGCTTGCAAAGGAAAAAAATCTTGATGAATTACTGGATTACTATAAGCGTCTCGATAGAAATGATACCGTTTTACTGATAACGGGGATCGGGCCATACAGATCAAGGCTTGAAGAGCTGGTTGACGCGATGGAACTTACAGACAGGGTTATTTTTGTAGGATTAGTGGAGCCTTCAACACTTCACAAATATTATAAATTGGGAGATATATTTGTAAGCTGCTCAACTAGCGAAACGCAGGGACTGACTTATATAGAGGCACTTGCATGTGGAGTCCCGCCTATATGCAGAAGAGATCTTGCTCTCGAGGGAGTTATAAACGACGGTATAAATGGATATCAATACGATACCTTCGAGGAATTTAAATCCAGAGTGGAGGAGCTCCTTTCAGATGAGACAAAAAGAACTGAAATGTCCGGAAGAGCTGTTGAAAACTCACTTGGTTACTCTACCGGGATTTTTGCCGATAGTGTCGAGGAGTTATACTCGAGAGTCTTAAATAAGCATAACGATATTGCTGACAAAAAGGAAGGAAGGCTAAGTAGTCTGAGGAGAGGTCTGAGATTGAGAAGGCACAGTTGATCCAGTATGTGAGTAGCTATCGATAGGAGATTTAGGGATATGAATATAAAGATAACTGAAAAAGCAAGAAAACACATAAAAATGAAGTCAATTGACTCAATAACAATCGGAGCCTACATGACAAAAATGTGTTGAGGCAGGGCAACTATACCAAAGGTTTCTTTGGGAAGACCGATGAATGCTGACGAGTATTATATTGAGAGCGTAGAGGGTTTGGATATATATATCAGCAAGAGACTGGAAATCCAGGAAAAAGGGTTTCAAATCATCGAGGTGGGTATCCTGATCAAAAGAATTGATGTAGATGGAATAAGGATCATATAAGCTTGTAAGATGGAGGTAAGTGATTGGATAAGATGGGAAGCTGCATGATCTGTCCCAGAAGCTGTGGTGTCAACAGGAACATTGGTGAAAAGGGATATTGTGGAGAGACAGACAAGATCAGAATTGCAAGAGCAGCGCTTCATTTCTGGGAGGAGCCATGCATATCAGGGGATACAGGATCTGGTACAGTTTTCTTTACAGGCTGCAATCTTGGCTGTGTGTATTGTCAAAATTATGATATAGCTCATGAGGGTAGAGGCAAAGAAGTAACAATAGAAAGGCTTTCAGAAATTTATCTGGAGCTTGAGGACAAGGGAGCGGCAAATATAAACCTTGTTACTCCAACTCATTTTTCACCCCAAATTAAACAGGCCATTATTCGATCTAAATCAAAGGGGTTAAATATCCCTATAGTTTACAACACAAGCAGCTATGAGACAGTGGAGAGCCTTAGAGACCTTGCTGGGGTAGTGGATATTTATCTTTCAGACTTCAAGTATTTTGATGGTCTACTGGCAAAGAAATATTCAAATGCACCTGACTACCCTGAAATAGCTTCTAAGGCCTTTGATGAGATGATAAGTCAGCAGCCTGAACTGGTATTTAACGATAATGGGATTCTTTTAAGCGGTGTAATAGCAAGACACTTGGTTTTACCTGGTCAGCAGGAGGATTCGAAAAAAATCCTTGAATATTTGTATCTGAGGTATGGTGATTCTATACTCATAAGCATAATGAATCAATTTACCCCTTCAGCTCCTCTTATTTCCTGGCCTGAGATAAATAGAGTACTTGATGACGAGGAATACCAGCAGGTGATTGATTATGCCCTGGAGCTGGGGATCTCTAATGGCTACATCCAGGAAGGAGAAACTGCTAAGGAAAGCTTCATTCCTCCCTTTGACAATGAGGGAGTCTGATATAAAAGTAAAAGGCAGCATGCCATAAAGATCAAACAATTATGCTAATTGATGGTGCACAGCTTATAGTATGTGGTATAATTAATTTTGGATTTCAACAATAGGTATCCTGAATGGACTTCAGGATATTTGATTTTTTATGTTCTAATATTAATAACAAAGGAGACTTAAACTATGAAAGCAGGCTTTGATCCTCAACGCTACATCGAAGAGCAATCAAAATTCATCCTCGAAAGAGTAAACAATTTCGATAAGCTTTATCTTGAATTTGGAGGAAAGCTTATAGGCGATAAGCACGCTCAGAGAGTCCTACCAGGCTTCGATGAGGATGCCAAGATCAAGCTTCTTCAAAAGCTGAGGGACAAGGCTGAAATTATAATCTGCGTTTTTGCAGGCGACATCGAAAGAAACAAGATCAGAGGTGACTATGGTATTTCCTATGATATGGATGTTCTTAAACAAATAGATGAATTGCGGGATTTTGGGCTTGAGGTAAACAGCGTTGTAATAACTAGGTTCAATGGACAACCGGCAGCAAAGCTGTTTATAAACAAGCTTGAAAGAAGAGGAATAAAGGTATTCACCCATTCTTCCATTGAGGGATATCCTTCCGATGTAGACAAGATAGTCAGCGAGGAAGGATATGGTAGAAATGAGTATATCCCTACCACAAAGCCAATAGTCGTAGTCACAGCACCTGGACCTGGCAGTGGAAAGCTTGCTACATGCCTGAACCAGCTTTATCATGAGCATAAATTGAACAGGGTTGCCGGATATTCAAAATTTGAGACATTCCCTGTTTGGAATGTTCCGTTGAAGCATCCCTTGAATATTGCATACGAGGCTGCAACAGTAGATCTGAAGGATGTAAATATGATAGACTATTTCCATTTTGAAAGATACAGCGAGGTTGCAGTCAATTACAACCGGGATATTGAAATGTTCCCTGTTATAAAAAGGATAATAGAGAAGATAACCGGGAGAGAATCTCTGTATCAGTCGCCCACAGATATGGGAGTTAACAGGATAGGCTTTGGCATAGTGGATGATGAGGTAGTTAGAGAAGCTTCGAGGCAAGAGATCATAAGAAGGAGCTTTGCCACAGAGTGTGATTATAAAAAAGGACTTGTCGATGAAGAGATCCTTAACCGAATGAGAATAATAATGGAGGAACTTCAGCTCAAGAAAGAGGATAGAGCCTGTGTTGGACCTGCCAGGGAATACTCCGGAAAACTGAAAGACAATAACGGAAACAGTGATGTACCGGCAGTAATAGCTATCCAGCTTCTGGATGGAAGGATAATAACAGGAAGAGCTTCAGGACTTATGGATGCATGTTCTGCGGCCCTTTTGAACTCAGTTAAGACACTGGCAAATATTGCTGATGAGATATTGTTGCTGTCGCCTGTGATAATTGAGACAATACAGGAGCTTAAGACCAAAGGGTTCCATAGTAAAATTTCTACTTTGAATGCAAATGAGGTACTTATTGCACTAAGTATAGGTGCTGTAACTAATCCAACTGCACAGCTGGCACTGGACAAGCTACAGGAGCTTAAGGGGGCTCAGGCACATTCCACAGTCATGCTGAATGATGTCGACGATCAGATACTTAGAAAGCTTGGAATTGATATAACCTGTGATCCATTTTATCCCTCAGAAAATCTATATTACGTATGATCCAGATAATCGGACCCACCATTATATAGGAAGATGGGTCCGATATTTTCTGTTGTACTGGCAATCGAAATGCTTGAAAAAAAATATCGCTTGAATTATAATGATATACAGTCGGGGTGTGGCTCAGCTTGGTAGAGCGCTTGGTTCGGGACCATGAGGCCGGAGGTTCAAATCCTCTCACTCCGACCACCAGATACTGTCACCAGCAAACTGCCGGTGGCTTTTTTTACTTCTGCTTTAAAGTAAACAGACTCTCTGGGTATACATCTTCTGAGGTGAATAAGATGGGGAATATTAAAATCGAGCGAATAATACCTGTACCAAGAAGTTATATATGGAGTATAGTGGGGAGCTTCGACAAATCGCCGTCAAAAAGCTATAGACTTGAAATAAGCAAGCATGGTGATCCGGATAAGGAAGGCATTGGAACAGAAAGGATTTTATACAGCGGAAACGTAAAAGTTTATGAGAGGATCATAAGTGCTAAAAGAGAAGAGCATTTTGAATATGAGATACTAAGCGGTATGCCTGTAAAGTACTATAAAGGAAGGGCGGAATTCTTTGATGCTGAAGATGGGACCAGGATCGTCTGGACAGGGGATTATAAGGCAGGAAATCTCATCTATGGCCTTTTAGTAAGGATACTTGTAAGTAAAGCTATTATCAAGACGATTAAGGGCTTGGAGCAGAACTATATAGATTTAAAATCAACTTAGAAAAAGACAGCAATATTTTACATGCTTAATATTTGAGCATTAAAATATTACTGCCCTTATTTTATATTGGCTCAGTGTATTTCTTAGAACTGTTATAAATCCTTCGAGTATTTTGTGGCTTTCCATTAAGCCTTTGTTGAGACGGAAACTGAGAGCATTACCATTTCCATTTGATACAAAAATGAAGATATCCTTTATTTTCTCAAATGAATTTAGCCAATCCATAGATCTGTTGTATAGATCTGATCCAATACCTGAATTTCTATATTCATCCTTTATGAAAAATTGAGATAGTGAGCCTACTTCTTGTCCCTCGACTGAATCGAAATCAAAGAAAGCATCGCATTGAAGTGTTGCAAAACCTCCGGAGTAAATTTTTTATCAGCTATTGTACTGTAAGCATATCCAATGACTTCTTCACCATCCCTGTCAACAATTATATGATTAAATCGTGCGCTTCTTAATGCAGGAGGTATACGCGTGTCAAAGCTCATACCGTCAAAAACTCAGGGTGTATACCTGCAACGGATTTTTGATAGCTCATAAGACTATTGACCAGTTCCCTTATGCATATGACCTCTGACTCTGGGACAACTGAGTATTTAATATTCATCAAAACCATCCTTTCTTAGTCAAATTTCATATGATACAATTGTATCAGCAGGGAAGATAGATGCAGGTATGCAATATTTACTGTCATAAGGAAGGAATAAGTGTTAACATGGAGATCTGTGCCCAGTGTGGATTACCAGTTGACGGTGAGTGGTGAAAGACTTGACCCAGCACTTAAAACTCTTGCAGCATGTGGTAAGGAACAAACTAATATAAATGGATCCGGAGGTAAGTGTAATGTATGAGCTGATTCAGGTTGGAGAAAGAACCTACTACATAAATAGTCCAGCAAAAATGGGGCTTTATAAGCTTAATGATAATGAGGTAGTACTCATCGACACCGGGAACGATAAGGACGCAGGGAGAAAGCTCCAGAAAACAATAGAAGAAAACGGATGGAAACTCCGTATGATCATTAACACCCATTCGCATGCTGACCACATTGGAGGAAACAATCTGCTGCAGCAAAGACTTGGTGTCCCCGCATACTGTCCGGGGATAGACAAAGTATTTGCAGAAAATCCAATACTTGAACCATCCTATTTATACGGTGGTTATCCGGTAAAGGAGCTAAGGAACAAGTTTCTATTTGCCTCTGAAAGCGAGGTATCAGAGCTGGTCCCGGAGATATTGCCTGAAGGACTTGAAATGACAAGGCTCGATGGGCATTCATTTTCAATGGCAGGAATCAAAACCTCTGATTGTGTCTGGTTCCTCGCCGACTGTGTCACCAATGCCCAGATCCTGGAGAAATACCATATATTCTATCTATACGACCTGCAGGGCTTTCTGGATACCCTTGATAAGGTGGAAGGGCTTGAGGGAAAGCTGTTTATCCCCTCTCACTCTGAACCGATTGATGATATAAGAACACTGGTTGAGCTTAACAGAAGAAAAGTTAAAGAGATAATAGAGCTTCTCTTGAGTATAGTACAAGAATCAAAGTGCTTTGAGGACATCTTAAAGGATGTTTTCGACCATTATGGGCTTAGAATGGATTTTAACCAGTACGTCCTCGTCGGCAGCACTATAAGATCCTATTTGGCTTACCTTAAGGATAACAGTAAAATAACTGTAGATTTTATTGACAATAAGCTGTTATGGAAAGCTGATTAGTATATTGGCCCAACATCGGTAATCGTGATCTCTGACCCCAGTTTTTTGAATTTAAATATCAGAAAGAAAGTGAAAATAAGCCAAGGTATCAAGGATAGGAGTGAAAAAATCAAACCTATCATACCAAATGAAGAGGGTATCGACATGAGTATGCCAGATATTAGTCCTGACCAGCCAATTACCCTGGCATAGATGTTTGATCTCAGCATCAGTGCAGATATGATTATTAAAACTATTGCATTCAAAATATAATAAACATTGAAGGTTGACCCTGTATATCTTGCAATAGCAGCCTCACCGGCTGCTATTATTATTTGTCCTTGTATTACAGTATCAGCTGAGAAATACCTTTCGCTTAAGCTAAGCATTTCAAATGCTACATTGGATGGGAAATAAGCTGAAATGCCAATGACTCCAAGAACCGCAGCCAAAAGTGCTGCAGAAAATGACACATCCCTTAGGGACATTATCAGAGCAATGTAAATAGGTATCAATACGATAGTGTTGATGATGTATAGAAGGTCAAGGCTCAATAAACCGAGCAGCCAGTTGTTTCTGTAAAGCGCGAAAAAACCTTCGACAGTGGACGGCGGAGGGAAGACTATGTATAATACTATCTGCAAAGGCACGAGAGCAAACATTGCCAAAGCACACCATCCTGCCAGTTTATATAGTGGTTTCCATTGATCAGTTCCCATAATTTTCAATCCTCCCCTTTAATAAAATATCAATGATCGCATCTAATTCCTTATTCAATCCATCCCTATTGATTTCACCACTGCCTGATAAGTAAAGTGAGATCATGCCGTGTATACTATAAATTATTGTTTTCGCAACGACTCCTAAATCATCAGGTGACAGACGACCCTCCTTAACCAAAAAACCAAGTGTATCAAACCATAAATCAGAGAAGCCAAGTTCCTGCGAGGTCAAGTCATTTAAATCAGGCTGGTGCTGGTAATAGTAAAAAAAACGAAAAACATTGGGATAATCCAGGTAATAATCCATGTATATTCCGAATGCCTTTTTGATGCCTGCAATATCGTTCGACTGAGATGAAAAGCCTGACAGATCAGATACCATGTTTGAGATCAGATGATTCCTTGCGTACCACATAAGATTGCCCATGTCTTTAAAATGATGATAAAGAGTGGGAAAAGTATAGCCTGTTGCTTCAGACAGCCTACGCACTGTTATATTTTCATAGCCTTCATCTCTTATGATTTTTGCAGCTGCTTCTATATAATATTGCCTTGTTGAAATGTTTTTTCTATTCATCTGATCACTCCTTTAACTTAGTTAAAAAAATTAACTAAGTTAAATATACTCTCATTTATCTCCTTCGTCAACAACTTTGTAATACAATTGATATTTTTTATTCCAGATTTATAAACCACTTTGATTGTATACCCTTATGTGATATCATAATTAATTAGAGTTAAATTGGTACAGAGATGCCATACTAAGGAGGAAAATTTAATGCCAAAGAGAGCTGATGTCGACAAGATTCTCATCATCGGGTCCGGCCCGATAATAATCGGTCAGGCCTGTGAATTTGACTATTCCGGGACGCAAGCCTGCAAAGCCTTAAAGAGCCTGGGATACAAAATCGTGCTGGTCAACTCAAATCCCGCGACCATTATGACAGATCCAGAAATTGCTGATGTAACCTACATTGAACCTCTGAATGAAAAAAGCCTGGAGGAGATTATTGCTAAGGAAAGGCCCGATGCTTTGCTTCCAAACCTTGGTGGTCAAACAGCCTTAAACCTTTGTCTTGATCTTCATAAGGGTGGAGTGCTGGAAAAGTACGGGATAAAGGTTATTGGAGTGCAGATCGATGCCATCCAGCGTGGAGAGGATCGTATAGAATTCAAGAAAACCATGGAAAAACTTGGTATAGATATGCCAAAAAGCCTTGCTGCATACTCGGTTGAGGAAGCTGAAAGAATTGCTGAGGAGCTGGGGTATCCAGTAGTCATAAGGCCTGCTTTCACTATGGGCGGAACTGGAGGAGGTCTTGTATATAACCTTGAGGAGCTGAGGGTCATCGCAGGCCGTGGAATAAGTGCAAGCATGATCGGACAAATTCTTGTTGAGGAATCAGTTTTAGGGTGGGAAGAATTGGAGCTTGAGGTCATACGTGACAGCAAGAATCAGATGATTACAGTGTGCTTTATTGAAAACGTCGATGCTATCGGAGTACACACCGGAGATTCTTTCTGTACTGCTCCAATGCTTACAATAAGTAAAAAACTCCAGGAAAAGCTTCAGCGTTATGCCTACTCTGTTGTTGAATCCATTGAAGTTATTGGTGGGACCAACGTCCAATTCGCCCATGATCCAAGCACGGGACGAGTCGTTATTATTGAAATAAATCCAAGAACATCCAGATCCTCTGCGCTGGCATCCAAGGCGACAGGACTTCCAATTGCATATATATCAGCTCTTCTCGCATCGGGAATGACTCTCGACGAGATCCCTTACTGGAAGGAGGGGACACTTGATAAATACATCCCTTCTGGAGACTATGTAGTAGTAAAGTTTGCCCGTTGGGCATTTGAAAAATTTCCTGGAGCAGTTGACAGGCTCGGAACTCAGATGAAAGCTGTCGGAGAGGTTATGAGCATAGGAAAGACCTACAAAGAGGCACTTCAAAAGGCAATAAGGTCTCTGGAGATAGGAAGGCATGGACTTGGTTTTGCCAAGGATTTTAACTCTCGTTCTCTTGAAGAATTGCTGTCTATGTTAAAGGAGCCTACAAGTGAGAGACAGTTTATCTTATATGAAGCATTAAGAAAGGGTGCTGACATAGACCACCTTTATAAGCTTACCTATATTAAACCATATTTCCTGAAAGAAATGCAGGAAATAGTCCAGCTGGAGGAAGAGATAATTAAATTCAAAGGCGGAGACCTGCCGGCAGAGCTCCTAAAGAAAGCCAAAGAGGATGGCTTCTCCGATAAATATCTGGCTAAGCTTCTTGATACTACAGAGGAAGGTATTAGAGGCAGAAGAAAAAGTATTAATATAGTGAAAGGATACGAGGCGGTGCCGGTAAGTGGTGTTGACAATGCATCTTACTACTTTTCAACATATAATGCACCTGACTCAACAAATGTCAGCGATAAGAAAAAGGTAATGATCCTGGGAGGGGGTCCGAACAGGATTGGGCAAGGAATTGAGTTTGATTACTGCTGCGTTCATGCTGCATTCGCATTGAAGGATCTTGGTTATGAAACAGTAATGGTAAACTGTAATCCTGAAACAGTATCAACTGATTATGACACCTCTGACAAGCTGTACTTTGAGCCCCTGACTGTGGAGGATGTTCTTAGCATATACGAGAAGGAAAAGCCGGAAGGGGCAATAGTTCAATTTGGTGGGCAGACCCCCTTGAATATTGCCAGCGAGCTTGAGGCTGCTGGAGTCAAGATCCTCGGAACGTCCAAGGAGACAATTGACCTGGCAGAGGACAGAGATCAGTTTAAGAGGATCATGGAAAAGCTTGATATTCCGATGCCTGAATCCGGAATAGCTGTTGATGTGGAGGAAGCAGTCGAGATTGCAGACCGAATCGGATATCCCTTGATGGTCAGACCTTCCTACGTGCTTGGGGGCAGGGGAATGGAGGTCGTACACGACGAGGAGATGCTTAAAAAGTATATGACACAGGCGGTCGGGGTAACTCCTGAGCGCCCAATACTCATAGACAGATTCCTGCACCACGCCCTTGAATGTGAGGCGGATGCAATATCCAACGGAGATGAGGCTTATGTTCCAACTGTTATGGAACACATTGAATATGCTGGAGTACACTCTGGAGACTCAGCCTGCGTGATCCCTCCGGTCAGCATCCCCAAGGACTCCATAGAGACCATAGAGGCCTACACAAAGGCAATAGCAAAAGAGATGAAGGTTATCGGCCTTATGAATATGCAATATGCTATATCAGATGGAAAAGTGTATGTGCTTGAGGCAAATCCCAGAGCTTCAAGAACGGTTCCGCTTGTTTCCAAGGTCTGCAATGTTCAAATGGCAAAGATCGCAACTGAAATTATGATAGCCGACCACGAAGGCAATAAATACAAAATGGATAAGCTAAAGAAAAAGCTGATCAAGCACTACGGAGTCAAAGAAGCAGTTGTTCCATTCAACATGTTTCCTGAAGTAGACCCCACATTAGGACCCGAGATGAGGTCAACAGGAGAGGTGCTTGGTCTTGCTGATTCCTTTGAGATTGCTTATTTTAAGGCGCAGGAAGCATCTAAGGATACTTTGCCATCCTCAGGTACCGTTTTTATAAGCGTCAACGATCCTGACAAAGAGGATGTTCTTGAGGCAGCTAGAAGATTCTTTGCAATTGGATTTAAGATAAAGGCTACAGAAGGGACAGCAAATTTCCTCAGAGAAAATGAGATCCCCTGCGAGAAGGTCAAAAAGGTCTATGAGGGCAGGCCTAATATAACTGACGATATGATGAATGGGAAGATAGACCTTATTATCAATACGCCTATAGGCAAACTCAGTTCTATGGATGACTCCTATATCAGGAAGATAGCAATCAAGAACAAAATACCATATATAACAGTAATGCCTGCAGCAAGAGCCAGTGCAAAGGGTATAGAGGCTTATATAAGCAACGATTTCTCTGAGAATGTGAAGAAATCCCTGCAGGAGTATCATAAAGAGATCGAAACATTAGACTGATTAAAGCAATAAATAGGGAGGCTGATTTAATGATTCTGGGATTTATTGGATGCGGTAATATGGGTGAGGCTATGCTTTCCGGAGCTTTATCATCAGGATGGATCAGTCCGGAAAAGGTGATTGTTCATACAAAGACGGTATCCAGGACGGAAGATCTGAAGGAGAAGTATGGTATTGTAACCTCGAAGAGCAATGCAGATGTTGCAAGGGAAGCTGACTTTATTATCCTTGCAGTAAAACCGATAGTGTACGAAAGTGTGATATCGGAGATAAAGTATAAGATCAAGGATGGAGCTATAGTTCTTGGAATAGCACCGGCATATAGTATATCAAAGCTGGAAAAACTTATAGACAACCAACATGTAAAGATAGCAAAATCAATTCCTAACACACCTGCATTGGTGGGAAAGGGAATTGCAGGAATAAGCTTTTCGGGCAATATGGACGACACTGATAAGGATATAGTTTTTAGCTTCTTTAACAGCTTTGGGGAAGGGATCGAGATCAGGGAGGAGCTTATGGCAGCTGTCGGTACTCTTAGCGGTTCAGGACCAGCCTTTGTGTACATGTTCATCGAAGCCATGGCGCAAGCTGGGATCAAGTTGGGCGTACCCGCTAAGGATGCATACAGGTTTGCAGCTGCTACTGTAGAGGGCTCAGCCGCAATGGTCAGTAAAACTGAAAAGCATCCGGCTAAGCTAAGAGACGAGGTATGCTCACCTGGCGGTACAACCATAGAAGGAGTCGCTGCCTTGGAAAAATCAGGGCTTAATGGAATAGTTATAGATGCTGTGGAAGCATCGGTAACCAAGTTTTTAAGGATGCAAAGCGAAGCAGGGAAATAAAAAGAAGTCAAAACAGTATAAAGTTTGAGATCTGAGGGTAAACTTCAGATCTTTTTTGTCTTAACAAAAAATTAACTGTATTTTACAGAAATAAGCACTATATTTATACAATTCGCCATATGATTGGATTAAGGAAGGCAGGTGATCATAATGGAATTGATTCTGACAATTATAATGCTGATTCTTATGGCTGCAGGCTATATCCTCATGGATAGGCTTGATACCTTTTTAGCCAGTGATAAAGTTATGAAGGTTTCCAATCAGGATGAAACTCAATCAATCCTTGTTTATAAAGGCGATACTGATGTTTCGATGCTCTTGGAAACGGTAGATATTAATGATAAAAGCCTGGTATTTGCCAATGACTACGAGGATTATGAGTTAAGAGGGTGCAAAGCAATAGTTGCAATTTCTGATAATGACGCAGATAACCTAATGCTGTGTGTTAAGGCGAAGCATACGAAAGCTGGAATCACTACCATAGCAAGATGCAACAACAATTTGAACCTTGAGATTTTCAGAGAAGCTGGAGTAACAAAGATCGTAACAACCATGACAATGATGGACTCAATTAGACAATTACTTAAGGAAAGTGGTAAAAATGCTTAAAGGTATAAGACTTGGTGCTAAGCAAACATTGGCGGTCGGATTTATAGTGATCATATTAAGCGGAGCACTTTTATTGATGCTGCCAATATCTAACAAATCCGGAGACTCAATTCATTTCCTGGATGCGCTGTTTACATCTACTTCTGCGACATGTGTAACAGGGCTGGTAGTCTTTGATACCTGGAGCCAGTTTACATTTTTTGGACAGCTTGTAATACTAATATTGATTCAAACAGGTGGCCTGGGATTTATGACTATTGCCATATTGTTTTCCATGGTTCTGGGTAAACGGATAGGTTTGAGAGAGAGGTCCTTTCTCATGGAGGCTGTGAATTCCATGCAAATAAGCGGTGTAGTCAGACTTGTAAAGCACATCCTGATCGGGACTCTGATGTTCGAAGCTCTTGGAGCTGTGCTGTTAAGCTCAAGATTTTACGGGGAGTTCGGTTTGTGGGAATCGATCTGGTTTGGTATTTTTCATTCAGTCTCTGCATTTTGTAACGCAGGCTTTGACTTGATGGGCAGGATCGAGCCTTACACATCCCTTGTACCCTTCCAGTCAGATCCTGTTGTCAATCTTACAATTATGGGGCTGATCGTTATAGGTGGTATAGGCTTTGTCGTTTGGGATGATTTGTTCCGAAACAAGCTTGACCACAAAAATTATAGTCTGCACACAAAAATAGTCTTGATTTCGACAGCAGCATTGATTGCAGTGTCCACCATAATATTTTTTATGATAGAGTCGGAGGCTTCAATGAAAGGGATGGATTTTGGGGAAAGGCTATTAGCGTCATTTTTTCAATCTATAACTCCAAGAACAGCCGGATTCAATACGATAGATACTGCAGCTCTAAGCGAAGCGGGATCTCTTTACACAATGTTTCTGATGATAATTGGAGCCAGCCCGGGTTCAACTGCAGGAGGGATAAAGATAACTACCTTCGTAATCATAGGACTATCCTTAATAACCTACTTCAGGAAATTCGATGACGTAAATGTATTTAACAGAAGACTTGATCCTGCAATCGTCAGACGAGCTTTCTTCAGTGCTACATTCTATTTATTTCTTATGTTGGCAGGAACCTTCATCATAGTAAGCTCCCAAACCATTCTAATTGAGGACGCACTCTTTGAAGCCTCATCAGCAATAGGAACAGTAGGACTGACAAAGGGAGTGACGCAGAGTCTGTCGGGTATATCCAAGCTGGTGATCATAGCATTGATGTATAGCGGTAGACTGGGCAGCCTTACAGTGTTTATGGCAGTAAATGAGAAAAGATGCATCAGGAAGCTTAGAAATCCTGAGGATAAAATAATAATTGGGTAGGAGTGGTGTATATGAAGTCAATTCTTGTGATCGGACTTGGAAGATTTGGAAGACATCTTGCAATAAAACTTACTGAATTGGGAAATGAAGTAATGGTAGTTGATACCAATGAAGATGCAGTCGACAAAATAACAGGAATAGTAACCAGGGCACACATTGGAGACTGTATGGACGAAGATGTATTGAGGTCATTGGGTGTAAGCAATTTTGATATATGCTTTGTATGCATTAGCAATAACTTTCAATCATCACTGGAGATAACCTCCCTACTAAAGGACTTGGGGGCACCTTATGTGGTTTCAAAAACAGACAGGGACATCCATGCTAAATTCCTGCTGAAAATTGGTGCAGATGATGTCATTTATCCGGAGAGGGATATGGCTCAGAGAGCAGCTGTCAAGTACAGCTCCAATTTGGCTCTTGACTATATAGAGCTTACACCGGAGTATGCTATCTCAGAAATGTTTGTACCGGAGGAATGGATCGGGAAGACGATCAAAGAACTGGATGTAAGGATGAATCACAATATAAATATTATTGGCTACAAGAACAACAACCATGTGACTCCAATCGTTAATGCAGGGTATAAATTCAATGGCGATGAACATATTCTCATAGCCGGAAGTAAAAAGGATATCCTGCTTCTTGTGGAAGGAAATTAGATTAATTTGTCAGGAGGATCTGGAATGGAGAAGAAACAAATGGACAGAAATATCCTAAACGGTCTTAAGGCACTCCTGATATTCTCAATATCCTCTATTACTTCTGTCGGCATCAACTACCTTGGGGTAGGCAAAGAAAGTATTCTATTGGTTTTTTTACTTGGAGTTTTATTTTCGACAGTTTTAACCAGCAGCTATTTATGGGGGATAGTATCATCTATAGCTAGCATTATGCTGGTCAATTTTCTTTTTACAGAGCCAAGATTTACATTTGTAATTTCAAACAGTAATGACATTATCCTTTTAGTATTTTTCCTTATAACCGCTGGAGTTTCTGGCAAGATAACATCCAGGCTCCAGAAGCAGATCGAGCTGACGGAAAAGAACGAGAGAACTACGCTGATACTGTATAAGATAGCTTCAGGATTTTTACCTATAAGCGGTACGAAAAGCATTGTTAAAAGAGGTGCATCTTTTGTTAAAGAGTATACCGGTCATGAATGCGTTGTGGAGCTGGCAGACGAATCAGCAATCACTGAACTATCAGATGATGAACTGCTATGCTGCAGCTTTGATATAATAAGTAATACAGGTAAACTGGGAAGAATAATTGTATATGGGTTCGAGAAAGCTGAAGATAGTCAAGCGGAGATCATCATCCAGTCCATTGCAATGCAAATGGGAATTGCACTTGAAAGAGAACAGCTTTATACTGAAAGGGAAAAGATCAAGGTAGCGATGGAAAGAGAGCAGCTTAGGGCTACTCTTCTCAGGTCCGTATCTCACGATCTTCGGAGTCCTTTGACGGCTTTATCTGGTGCAGGGGAGCTGTTGTACGAAAATTACTATAACCTCTCTGATGAAGAAAGAAGACACCTTGCAGGAGACATCAGCGAGGAGATAACCTGGCTGACAAATCTTGTGGAGAATATACTGAATATGACAAGGATCAATGACTCACAATTGTTGCTGAAAAAAGAAGAGGAAGTAATCGACGACGTAATAAGTGAAGCGGTCAATCACATAAAGAGGTTCATGAGAGACAGAGTACTTACAGTTAAGCTTCCTGAAGAAGTGATCTCAGTCCCTATGGATGGGAAACTCATAGTGCAGGTAATAGTAAATCTATTGGAGAATGCAGTAAGACATACACCTCCTGAAGCTGAGATATCTTTGGAGGCTAATATATCAGAGGGTTATCTTGTAGTTTCCGTTTCCGATACAGGAGAGGGTATAGATAAAAGCATCCAGAACAGGCTTTTTGAGAAGTTTGTAACACTGGATACTGGAATTACGGACAGTAAACGTGGAATTGGATTAGGCTTGGCAATTTGCAAAGCAATAATAAGTGCACATATGGGGGATATTCGCGTCGAACCAAACACACCTAAGGGTAGCAGGTTCGTATTCCGATTGCCTTTGGAGGGGTAGCTAATGGAAACTAAAACTAAAATACTGGTCATCGAGGATGATAAATATATCTCCAATTTCATAGCCGTATCACTTAAGAAGGAAGACTATGAAGTATACATCTCGCAATCTGCTGCTGACGGATTATTTATGTTCTCATCCTATCGACCCGATATAATCCTTCTTGATTTAGGCCTTCCAGATCAGGACGGACTTGAAATAATAAAAGAACTAAGACAGTTTACTGAGATCCCGATATTAGTAGTATCTGCAAGGGGACAGGAAAATGATAAAATAGAAGCACTGGATATGGGCGCAAGTGATTACGTTACAAAGCCGTTTCACATGGGTGAGCTCATGGCAAGGATCAGAGTAGCTGAAAGAGCATTATCCCTAAGAGGAGGAAACGCAGAGGAGACCATATATAAATTCGATTACCTTACAGTGGATTATGAGAAAAGGAAAGTACTTGTGGATGAAAATGAAGTACATTTGACTCCTCTTGAGTATAAGCTCCTCTTGTTACTGATAGAGAATCAGGGGAAAGTGCTGACTCATAATTACATTATACGAAAGATATGGGGCTATGAAGCAGCGGGTGACAATAAGAGCTTAAGGGTTTTCATGGCCAACCTCAGAAGAAAGATCGGGAAGGGTGATTCAGGATGCCACCTCATTTCTACTGAAGTTGGAGTCGGGTATAGATTCCTGGAAGAGTAGACTAAAATATATTTGGGATTGAATGATCATATGGAGGTGCGTTTCCTTGAAGACTCAGAAGAGATTGGATAAGGTTTTAAAATGCACGAATGGAATACTTCGATGACAGCTCCAGGTATGTTTTTATGAGCGACTGTCTAAGAGGTGACGCAAGTCACTCTGATGAATTCACAAAAAAACCAGAACCTTTTTATCTATGCTCTCCAGCATTATTATGGCAATGACTATACATACATGGAAGTTGGCAATGGCGATGAGTTTATTTTAAGTCCTGAAGATTGGTGTAAAAAGCAGAATAAAAGGCCAAGGGTCACGATTATATGATTCCTTGGCTTTATACTGTCTCTATTTTTCTATCCCTATTTTTCGTGGAGCTTAAACTCGAGGATATCAGGCCTTGAATAGTGACCCATAGGGTCAAAATCCATCCTGCTTGAGATAGCATCATCAAGATCCAGGTCTGCATAGAGGATATCCTCCTTATTAAACACCGGACCGGCAAGATACTTTCCATATGGACTTACTACGCAGCTGCCTCCTGGGCACATTATTTCAGGCTGGTTTTTAAGCTCGTGGTAGTAATTCATATCAGGGGGATTCATGCTTTTTTCTACGTATTGATTACAACCGATCACAAAGCATCTCCCTTCAAGGGCAATGTGTCTCATAGTGCTCTGCCACTCATCCCTTGAGTCCGCTGTTGGTGCAAGATAGATTGTAACTCCCTTGGAATACATTGCAACCCTGGCAAGTGGCATATAGTTTTCCCAACAAATTAGAGAGCCCATCCTGCCGTATGGAGTATCCACAACTGTCAGCGTACTTCCGTCATCCTCTCCCCAAATATACCTCTCTGATCCTGTAGGCTTGAGCTTTCTGTGCTTGCCGAGGAAGCTTCCGTCCGGGCCGAATAAAAGGTTGGTGCAATATAATGATGCAGTCCTACCATCCCCGTCCTTCTCAGTAACACCTATGGACAAATAGATTTCAGATTCTCTGGCAGCATCAGAAAGGATTTCTGTTACGGGACCAGGTACAGCTACTGAGTTATCGTAATATCTTTTCCAGTCAGATCTTCCTTCCATAGTTCTGCTGCCAACTACAAATCCAAATGTAAATCCCCTCGGATAAGCCGGTATAAATGATTCCGGAAAAACAACCAGCTTAGCTCCATTGTCGGCAGCCTCTCTAATGAGATGTCTGGTCTTTTCCACAGTTGCCCTAAGATCCATAATAACAGGTGCAGCCTGTACCACTGCTACCCTGAGATTTTTTTCCGTATTTATCATTCTCTCCTCCTCCTCTTCCTGGTTTATATCTTATCACTACATTAACGTGATTACTACCTGAGCTTCCCTCTGCGCTCAATTATAAGTTCCCCTACCACCTCATCACCGGATACCAGAAAAGCCTTATCATACAGATTTACTACAGGACAGATATGGTTAGGGATGATTTCAATTTTGTCTCCTATGGAGATTTTCTCTCTGAATTCTTTGTTATAGATCAATGCGTGTTCATCGTAAACTCTGGAGATGAAAACCCCTTCATAGTTCCTTACCGCACCAAGACCTTCAGTAGCTGTAATTCCAACGGCCCTTCTCTGTATAGTCAGTCCCTTCGCACCGACATCCGTAACGACTCTTTCGTCAGTTGGCTTGCTAATTATGGTCGTAAGAACAATAGCAGCATTCTTATCGAAGCAACCGATAATGTTTGCCTGAGATGCATCAAGAAAGACATATGTTCCCAGTCTAATCTCCGTTACTCCAGGCAGGATAGGAGTATTTACGAGCATTGATGGAGTTGATACAATACTGACGACCCGGGGATCCATACCCATATTTTCAGCTATTTCAGCAAACCTTAGAGTTCTTCTCTGGCTCTCAAGGCTAATCTTTAAGCATTCATCCGGATCCTTGGCCCTATAAGAGTGACCGTCATGTGAAAATACTCCCAGGAATTGGAGCTCACTTCTGCCTCCTCAACCTTGGCAACTGTGATCCCTTTTGCACCCATTTCTTCCTGGATCAGAGCAACTGAAGGCATCTTATGAGTCTTCGTGTGAGGTCTGAGAGAGACTCCATTTTTGTCAGCAAAATCCTGCATAGTCTTAAGGTTTTCAAGCATCCTCTCCTTATTTACAAGCAGGGAAGGCGTATCGAGTTGAAAATATTTCATCCAAAAAACCTCCATTCCTTGTAAATAGTATATAATTGAGTTGACAGGAGGTCAATCAAGGTCTCACAAATATAACAGGGGGTATTTAAATGGTCGACGATAAAATTAGAGGAATGGGTTTTGCAACTCAGTGTTGTCATGCAGGACAAAGGTGTGATCCTTTGACGGGAGCACATAATACACCTATTTATCAGACTACTACATATGCTTTTAAAGATGTGGATCACGGAGCCAAATTATTTAGTGATGCATTCACCCCTGAGATTGGGCTCACTGATGGATATATATACACACGGTTTGGAAATCCTACACAAAATGCACTTGAGGAAAAGGTGGCTGTATTGGAAAAAGGTGAGGCAGCCCTTGCCTTCAGCTCAGGTATGGCAGCAATATCGTCTGTTTTTTGTTGATTGTTAAACCGGGAGATCATATACTTGCAGATAACAGCCTGTATGGTACAGCCAGTGACTTTTTGATCCAGATAATGCAAATGCCATAAGTCTGGGAGATGTGGATACCCTGATAGAACATCCGGCCTCAACCACCCATGCAGTTGTACCTCGGGAAGAGAGGATAGCTGCGGGCCTTACAGATGGTCTGGTGAGGCTTTCAGTAGGCATAGAAGATATAGAAGATATTATTGCAGATCTTAGGCAAGGACTGGAGGATTAGCAAATAATAAGACAGCTCCGTTTAATCTGGTGCTGTCTTTCCTTTAACTATCATTCAAAGAAAAATAGATGCAAATATCCTTAGTGCAAGAAGCTGGTTTAGAGTATAATATTCTTATGAAGGGTTCAGTATTTCAGGACAATAATTATGGGAGGTATCACACCATGGAAAAAAGATATGAAACGGCAATATTTGCAGGCGGATGTTTTTGGTGTATGGTTTCACCGTTTGAGGTTTTCAAAGGTGTAGTTGAAATCAAATCAGGCTATATAGGAGGACACGTTGAAAATCCCAAATACGAAGAGGTAAAAAAGAAGGAGACTGGACACTATGAAGCGGTTAAAATAATTTATGATCCTGAAAAAATAAGCTATGAGAAGCTGCTTAAGGCATTTTGGATGCAGGTTGACCCGACTGACGACGAGGGACAATTCCAGGACAGAGGACCTCAATACAGGACAGGCATTTTTTATACCACAGAGGAACAGAGAACTGCTGCAGAAAAATCGAAAAGAGAGCTTGACGAGAGCGGAAGGCTCCCAGGGCCTGTGGTCACTCAAATAATGCCTGCACCAACCTTTTACGATGCAGAGGATTACCATCAGGATTTTCATAAAAAAGAGCCAAAGCTCTATAAAGAAGACAGAAAAATATCAGGAAGAGATGAATTCATTGAGAAGTATTGGGGAAATGAGTTCTGGGAGCTTATGGAGGAAGAGGAATAAAATGATCTGCTACCTGCCTGTGTGGGCAGGTTTTGTTTTATTGCCAGGGAAAATGGCTAACATCGCTTGTTTAACGCGATAAATTAAAGGTATAAATCATAGTGAGATGATAGTTCTTCCAATGTTGCTGTTAAGGAGGTATCTGCGATGATTGAGCACAGGATCGAAGTTGGTTTAGTAAATGATTTCATGAAAGTAACAGGTCCAAATGATGCTGCTAAGGGTCCTGGTACAGAGGAATTGTATTATTTGGTATCTACCGGAGCTGTACTGGACATGGTAATTGAAGGCTCTGGTCAAATGCTGGACAAGCTCCTGCCCAAGGAATATACTACAGTCGGTACTTATATTGAGATTTTCCATGAACAACCCACTCTTGTGGGAGAGCCAATCAATGTAAGAGTAAGAGTTGACAGGGTTGAGAATAGTAGGATATTCTTATCTATAGAAGGATTTGATACATCAGGAAGAGTATTTATGGGAAAATATGAGAGGCATATTGTCAACAAGAATCGTCTTATGCAGCATGCGTATGATAGATTCCCCGGAGCGTCACAACCTTAAGAACAATACTAAAGCATAAACTTTAGAATATATCGGCAGGCTTTATGGTTAAGCCTGCCGATATTAGTCAGGGGGCACCGATCCGATGGCATATCCTATACGATAAATATTAGATCAAAACCACATCTTACGGAGAATTATAATGGCTAATCCAACAGTAAATTCAATGATCCAAAACGCAGCACTCCTCTTAATATTATCAATAATCTATGAGGTCACATATTATATTCCAGAGAACAAAAGGGCTGTAAGGCCTTATATAAATGGAATCTTTGTGGCTGCTATTTGTATTGCGATCATGATGGTACCCTTCAGAATGGATGGTGGGATAGTATTTGATACCCGTTCGATATTGATAAGCGTCACAGGATATATATTTGGAGCCCTTCCTACTATAATAACAGCAATAGTTGCATCAATATACCGGCTGTATATGGGCGGTCTCGGTGCAGCACCTGGAGTTATGGTAATAGTCCTTAGTGCAGTAATTGGGTTATTCTGGAGAAGGGATCCTTTGAAGCTCAGTAAGAATCACAATTGGATCAACATTTTGATCATGAGCTTTATTGTTCACATAGCAATGCTTATGACCATGTGGTTGATGTTTCCTGATCCTACAAACCTTCAAATAGTCAGAGCAATCGGCCTTCCGGTCCTTACGATCTACCCTGCAGGATCCTTGATATTGGCGCTGCTTCTTAGCAGGCAAAAAGAGCTTAGAGAATACCAGAATCAGCTAAAGCTTTCAGAGGAAAGATATCAAGCTTTGTTTGACGAAGCCCCATTGCCCTATCAGTCATTGGACGAGGATGGATATATTTTCGACATAAATCAGCAGTGGCTTGAAATGATGGGATACGACAGAAAGGAAGATGTCCTGGGGACATGGTTTCCAGATTATCTGGATTTGGATGGGCGGACTGGTTTTGCTGAGAGATTTACTGTATTTAAGGAAAAAGGGAGCATAATTTCTGAGCTTGTTATGATTTCCAAGGAAGGAATCCATCTCAATGTAAGCGTCGAAGGCAGAATAAACTATGACGTAGATGGAAGCTTTAAAAATACTCATTGCATCGTAAGAGATGTCACAGAAAAGAAAAAGGCTGAAGAAAATCTGGTTTATATAAGCTTCCATGACTACCTTACAGGGCTTTTTAACAGGAGGTACTTTGAAGAAGAGCTGGTAAGGCTCGACTCAAAAGAGAATCTGCCACTTTCCATACTTATGGGTGATATAAATGGACTCAAGCTTATCAACGATACTCTGGGACATTCCTTTGGCGATACTCTGATAACCGATACCTCCGAAATTCTGAGAAAATGCATGAAGGAAGAGTATTTGCTCTCAAGGACCGGAGGCGATGAGTTTACTGTGATCATGCCAAATACTGATTACTCAGAAGCAAGAGGTTTGATCAAAAAATTAAACGAAGAGATAACAGAGCATAACAATTCAAGAGATGATGTCATAAATGTGAATTTATCGCTGGGAGTAGCCACAAAGGAAAGATCAGATCAAAACATATCAGAGATAATAAGAGATGCTGAATATAACATGTACCAGAGAAAACTTCTGGAGAAGAAGAGCTCACACAGCTCAATAATTTCTTCCATGCAGGCCACGATGATAGAAAAAAGCCATGAGACCGAGGCACATGCAAGAAGGATAGCAACCATGGCAAGAGCAATAGGGGAGAAAATGGGTTTGAGCCAGCTCGAGCTTGATCAGCTTGAGCTGCTTTCAATGCTTCATGACATCGGTAAGGTAGCCGTTCCTGACAGGATATTAAATAAACCGGACAAGCTGACGCCTGAAGAATGGATCGAAATGAAGAAACATCCTGAGATCGGCTATCGGATA
The DNA here is from genome assembly GCF_004101785.1 of Gudongella oleilytica. NCBI lineage: Bacteria > Bacillati > Bacillota > Tissierellia > Tissierellales > Tissierellaceae > Gudongella > Gudongella oleilytica. The sequence continues at coordinate 2,052,565 of NZ_CP035130.1, read as the reverse complement.
GCAGCTTCATCGCCTGAACTTTCACCCATAGCTGAATTTATACTTTGTCACCACGAGAGATGGGATGGTAAAGGGTATCCTCAGGGATTGACAGGAGAAGGGATTCCTCTCTTATCACGAATTTTATCAGTTGTTGACGCATATGATGCAATGACAGAAACAAGAGCATACAGAAAAGCGATGGAAAAGGAGAAGGCTCTCGATGAGATCAAGGATAATTCCGGGACTCAATTCGACCCTAAAATTGCAGATATTTTCATAGGTATATTGCTGGAACGCGGAAACGATTAGATTGATTGAAATGTATCAATATAAACTCAAAATAATTCAGACAAATGAGCTTGCTTAACAAAAAGGCAAGCTCCTTTAAATTGGTGAAGAACTGATAAAATGATGTAATTCAAGTGATTTGAACAATTTCAGGATAAAGAGCATATGATATGAATGAATAGATTTGAATCAGTGAATATTTTTGTCTGAAAAGTATTGTCATAAAAAATACAAAGTGTTATAATCATCTATGTGAAACACATATCAATACATATAAATGGAGGGTTAAAATGAAAAGATTACTGGCACTACTATTGGTACTTGTCTTGAGTATCAGCTTACTTGCAGGCTGTACACCAGCAGCACCTGCTGAGACTCCTGCAGAAACACCAGCAGAAACACCAGCTGAGACTCCTGCAGAAACACCTGCAGAACCAGCAGCAAGCAAAATCGCAAAGGTTGGTCTTGGACAAAACATTTCAATTGCTAAGTCCAAGGACAAAGGCGTTGACGCTAATGGCAACGAAGTACTTGCAACAGCTCAGGCTGATGTTACTATCGCTGCTGTAGGCTTTGATGCAGATGGTAAGGTAGCAAGCGTCACTATAGACGTTGCTCAAACGAAGGTAGCTTTCGACGCAGACATGAAGGTTACTTCAGACAAGGAATCAGAAGTTAAGTCCAAGAAGGATCTTGGAGCAGAGTACGGAATGATCAAAGCGTCATCAATCGGAAAAGAATGGTACGAGCAAATGGGAGCGTTCGAAGATTGGATGATCGGTAAAACTGTAGACGAAATAAAAGCTCTTAAGGTTAAGGAAAGAGATGAGTCACATAAAAACGTTCCAGACGTTCCAGAATTGACTTCATCAGTAACAATTACAGTTGAAAGCTATATAGCTGCTGTTGAAGAAGCTTGGAACAATTCAGTTGATGCTACAGGAGCAGAAACTGTAGGCCTTGGAGTTGAAACTCATATCAACAAGTCAAGAGATGCTGGCACAGATGCCAACGGCAATGCTGTAACAGCTCAGGCTCAGATTGATACTTACATGGCAGCAACTGCATTCGACAAGGATGGCAAGGTTGTAGCAGCTATCATCGACAGTGCACAAGTAAAAGTTCCTTACGATGCAGAAGGCAAAGTAGCTACTGACAAGACAGTTGAAGGTAAAACAAAGGTTGAACTTGGTCCTGACTACGGAATGGCTAAAGCTTCAGGCATTGGCAAAGAGTGGTTTGAGCAAATCGAAGCTCTTCAAGCTTGGATGGTTGGCAAGACAATTGACGAGATCAATGGCATGAAGGTTGTTGAGAGAGATGCTTCTCACCCATCAGTACCTGACGTTGCAGAACTTACTTCATCAGTTACTATAACAGTTGAAGGCTATCTGGCAGTTGTTACTGAAGCTTTCGAAATGGCTAGATAATTAAATAACTTAAAAAGGTCAGCTTTTAGCTGGCTTTTTTATTTTTATGCGCTCCCTGGTCTGAAATAAGTGGTACAATCATAATGAGGGCTTAAAATATATCTGGGTGGTGGATAATGTGAAGGCAAATTACCAAATCTATCTTCAGGGTGATAATGGAAAGGCAGTTCTATTGATGCATGGATTGACGTCGGGCGCAGCGCAAATGATCCCGATGGCAAGATTTATTAACGATTACGGGTATACAGTCTGCTGTGTAAATTTAGCAGGTCACGGTACTTATCCTGAGGACCTCACTAAAACAACTGCTGAAGATATGGTGCTTAAGGCAAAATATGATTATGAGAATCTAAGAAAGTATCACGACACTGTATATGTTGGTGGAATATCTACCGGTGGATTGCTGTCCCTTATGCTTGCAAGTATTTATCCTGAGATCAAGGGGATAGTATCCATTGCTGCTCCTGCGGAGCTTGTTCCGGGATCGTTTATCTCAGTTGATTATGCTGATAAGTCAGAGTTTCTGATCAGACCCCTTGAAGGAAAGACAGGAATATTCAAAAAATATCATATTCACTACGAGAGGATCGCAGTCAGGATTTTTGACGAGCTTAGAAGGCTTATGGATATTGTAGTTGATGAAGCCGTTCTTTCTGAAGTCAAGTGTCCGGCGCTGTTAATACATTCAGAAAATGATGATATTGCGGAACCTGGAAGTGTGGACATAATATCAAGTATGCTGGTAAAAAGCAACGTGGAGATATTCCGGCCATCAACCGGGGGACACCTTTCTATCCTTTCAGAGGACAGAGAACAGGTCTTCAGAAAAACGATCGATTTCCTTGGCGATAGATGATAAGGGGGTAATAGTGTGAAGTACTGCTGGACGACACTGACAGTAAATAATATGAGCAAATCACTGGATTTTTATAATGGTGTGATTGGACTGCCAATAACCAGACGAATAAAAGCCGGTCCTGAGACTGAGATATGTTTTCTTGGGGATGGAGACACCCAAATTGAGTTGATTTCCGACTTGGAGCTAAGGCCTGAATGCACTAACGAAGGCATATCAATGGGATTCATAGTCGATTCAACAGAATCGATGATAGAGCAGTTAAAAAGAAAAGGAATCGAGGTCCACAGCGGGCCTTTTCAACCCAATCCGGGAATCAGATTTTTTTACGTGAAGGATCCTGATGGCTATAAGATACAATTTGTTGAGAATCTATAGTGGAACAGGGACGAATTTATCGTCCCTTGTCTTTTATTCCCTTGATATACTTCAAATAAAGGAATCTTGGTTTTCCGAGGTCTTTCCTTGCTTTATCCTCCAAAGTATGCAGAAATTCCAGCGTGGTTTTTATCATGTCATTATCAGGAGCTATATCCCCATATTTAGCCTTCACAAAAGCATCGGAAATCTTCAATATTCCTGATCCGTTTATATCGTTGAACTTGTAAGCTATACGCTTAGCGTGGTCGGAGTGAGTTTCACCTGAGAGACTTGGATAACCTAATATCCCAAGCATATCGACTATATCATCATAATAGTGGATGATCTTATCCTGAGGTCCCATAGACTCTATAGATCGTTTTCTTCTCTGGTATCTCATAAAACCAAGAATCAGTTGTCCAGGCAAGACAGCCAACAATATTACCGCAGCAGATAGAGAAAAAATAATGTAAAAATCAGCATTTGTAACATCAAGGTCACCTTCAGTGTCTTCATTTACAAGCTCATCAGACATTCCCATGTCATCCGGATCCCTTCCAAAGCTTTCGGGGCTATTTGGATCAGTCGTTCCGTATTTGTCGGGTGAGTAATCCTCAAGTCTTAAAGGCAAGGGAAGCGCTGGCGTAGGTTCAAATGTCATCCAGCCGACTGGTTCAATAAATGCCTCAACCCAGGAATGAGCATTGTTATAGGTTACACTATATACCCCTTCATCAGCAGGTCCTCTTGCTATGAATCCCTCTACATACCTTGAGGGTATATCAGCTATTCTTAGCATGACAGTCATAGCGCTTGCATAATAAGTGCAATAGCCCTCTTTCCCATCGAAGAGAAAATAATCCACAAATTCTATTTCCTCAGGAACCTGACCCACATCCAGACGATAAGTATAGCTTGTCCTGAGATACTCTTCAATTGCAGCAGCTTTTTCATAGGGAGATTCCATACCTTCAATAATGCTGTTAGTAAGCTCTAAGGTCCTTTGAGTTATTGATCCTGGCAGGCTTAAGTAGAGCTCAATATCATCCAGCTCCTCAAGAGTTTCATTTGCTCCGTTTGCCAGCGCAATACCATAGGGCTTGGGTACGAGCACACTTAAATAGTAGCTCTCGCCGTCATACAACCCTCCTGGGGTGACCAGATAACCATCTCTTCCCATAATGAAAGCCTTAGATTGGAAGGAGTTCAGCTTCTCAGGGAATAGAGGACTAAAGAGAGTTGTAGAAGAAAAATCTCTGAAGGTTATTAATGCTTCAACCCTGTCATACAAAAGATCCTTCAAATTTTCTTCCACTCCGCTTATATCGTCTCCAAGCCTGTAAATATTTGAAGGTTCAGCAATTGCCTCCCAGCTCTCGCCGGTATAGATTTGTTTGACATTCCCTCTTAAATAAAGCGAGCGACTGCTTTTAACTGTCATTACCTGATCGCTTCTTTGCTTGACCGGGCCGCCGAGGCGGGAGCCGTCGGACTGAAAACCTGTCACTGAGAAATCAAAGCCTCTTGCCTCACCGACGCCCCTGCTTCCCTCGCCGGTTGATCTTAGATCTTCTACAAAAGGAAAGGTCTCATTAACCTTGGCTTCCAACCAGGGAAATTTCAGGTGCCGATCTGTTTTAGGCAGCAAGAGTGCAATCACTACGATCAATACAGAGTATTTAGCTCCCGTTCTGAACCTTAATAGCTGGCCTTCAGCGGAGCTATTGGGATTTTGAAACGATTCTCTTTTTCCGGGCATAAAGGCTCTGTTGCTTAAAAGCATTAAAAAAAGAACCAGAAATGCAGCTAAAAGCCACAGCGCTTCGTTTCTGAAGCTGTACCAATACATGATGTAAGCAAAAAGATTGTGTGGAAGCAATATAAGAATGCTTTTACCCTTAAAAACTACTGACGCAGTGAGCATTGATATCATAAATGCCAGTATAAATATGAAAGGCAACTGATAATCTGTCAGGATATTCTCCCTGCCCATAATGTTATTGATAATATTGTCAGAAAGTCCAATCAGCCAGGAATATAATCCAATCAGAGCATCGTTGAAGTATCTGTTTGCTATAAGCGATCCAAATACTGTTGCCACAGAAGCAAAGTAAAGTGAAATAGGATTATATAGAATATATTTAGCAATTATTGCTGCAGATGCTACAACCACCAGCTCATGGAGAATACCCTTTGTAAGGGTAATACCAATTCCCAGCATATGAGAAAGTACAAACACAATTGAAAAATATAGAGTCCAATTTATTGATCTCTGGATGCGATCTGATGTTTTATCCATAGGCTTCCTCCAGAGTTTTTTCAAAATCAGAGGAGTAATCAAGCAGTATTACAGGTATATACTCGTGCTTCAGTCTGCTTTCGACGGACCCGTCAATGAGGCCGATATTATTACGATAATCAGATACTCCAATAACTATCGGATTCAGACCTTGTACTGCCAGATCAAGCACCAATCTTCCTAAACCAGGGTCTACCATCGGGGTAATTATAACTATATTGGACCCCCTGGAGAGAAGACTGGACTCTGCCTCCAGCTGATCCTTAATACCGTGAGCACCGTTTGCGGAAAGCTTTGCAAGGATCTTCAGAAAAGGTTTCATGTCACTAATTTGAGACCCTTCAGCTCTGTTTATGACACTTCCCTCCTGATGGATGAGAGATACCTTTACCCCATGCTCGAGACAATGACCGATTATTCCCAGGGCGATATCAACCTCAAGATCCTCGAGTCTCCGATCTACATCCTTTGACAGTACCTCTCTGCTGTTATCAATAAATATGACGGCATTGGCGTCCCCTCTTTTTTCGAACTCCTTTACTATCATTGAATCCTTGGCTGCAGATTGCCTCCAGTGAATTGCCTTTAAGCTATCCCCATCCCTGAATTCTCTTAAAAAATTTATCCTGCCGAAATCTCTGAAGCTTAGATTGTTTATTATTAAATCACCAGCCTCACGGCTGGCAGATATCCTGAAGATTGAAAGCTTCTTGGGATCAGGGTATATCAAAAGCTCAGCTGAGCTTTCTATTTGGCGTCTCAGGGAATATAATCCAAAGGCATCTGTGGATATAAGGGTTATTTCACCTGTAGTATAGTATCCCCTCTTATTGGCTGTAATATGCTCTCTAACGGTATGAATTGCACCGCCCTTAAGTGATATCTCTATTGGCTGGGTGTCCCTTCCGGTGATGGCCTTAGAAGTATTATTTATTACAATAAGACTCGGCATTGACAGGGGAGACCTGTTTTTGACAGAGTATTCCAAAGTAATCCTATCGCCCTTTTTAAATTCCTTGCAAGGTATAGCAATGGTGCCAGATATCCTGCTAAGTGATATATATCCGAATAACAGAGGCAGAACAAGAAAAAGGGCATAGAAATACAATAGGAAGTAAGGGATCCTTCCTCCAACAATCAGCGCAAAAATTATCAAAATCATTCCAGCCGGCAACAGCAGCCTGAATCTGTTATTCATTGGATATCACCGGAACAGTGACCCTGTTCAGAACTCCTCTTAATATGTCCTCGATCTTCTTTCGTTCAATCCTCGCTTCTCCGGTTATTGAGATCCTGTGGGAAAGTACGGGAATGGACATTGACTTGACATCATCCGGAATGACGTACTCCCTGTTTGAAATAAAGGCTTTGGCCCTTGAAGCTCTCAACAGATCGATGGAGGCTCTCGGGCTTGCACCCAGGCGTATATCCTCGTAAACCCTCGTGGCTGCGGCAATATTTACGATATACTTATAGATATCCTCATGGACTCTAACCTTATCGACCTGGTCTTGCAGCTTGATAAGCTCCAACCCGTCAATTACAGGCTTAATCAACTCCATAGACTTTATTGCAGAATGGTTTTTGAGTATTTCAATCTCATTCATTTTATCCGGGTAGCCTAATGAAAGCCTCATAAGGAATCTATCCAGCTGAGCCTCAGGCAAAGGATAGGTCCCTTGGTACTCCATGGGATTTTGGGTAGCCAGGACCATAAAAGGCTTATCAAGAACATAATGCTCATCCTCAGTGGTAACTTCGCCTTCCTCCATTGCTTGAAGCAGGCTTGACTGAGTCTTGGGTGAAGTTCTGTTTATTTCATCAGCCAGAAAGATTTGATGAAAAATCGGTCCTCTTCTGAAAACGAATTGCCCTGAGGGCTTGTCGTAAACATTGATGCCTATGATATCGGAAGGCATAAGGTCCGGGGTAAACTGTACCCTCTTATAGCTTAGGTCCATACTCTTGGCGAGTGCCTTGACCAGAGTGGTTTTGCCTACTCCCGGAACATCCTCGATCAAAAGGTGCCCTCTGGCAAGAAGTGCTATCACAACATTCTCAAGCACATCATCCTTTCCTTTTATTGCAAGTTTCAGGCTCTCAAGTATGGCTTTGGATTTATTCGGATCCATGGCAACCTCCATATCAATAAAATATATTAGACAACAAATTTATACCCTTCTAATACAGGTTGACCATAATAATAAACCTTGATTTGTCTTGGATATAGATTAGAGCTCGGTTATGGTCTATACTGATATTATACTAAATTATTATTTTGAAGTATCGCAGATAACATAGGGTAACCAGGAGGGATTTATATGAAGCCATTTATTGGAATAACCATGGGGGATCCAGCCGGAGTCGGACCGGAGGTTATAGCAAAGGCACTCACTATGACTGAGATGTTTGATATTTGCAAGCCTGTGATAATTGGAAGCTATGAGGTCATGAAGGAAGCGATCAAAATATGCGGCCTGGAACTGACCCTCAACATAGTTTCTGACAGCTTCGACCTTGAATATGAGGATAAGTCAGTCAATGTTCTGGACCTTGGCAATATCGATCTTAAAGACCTTGTGCGAGGAAGGATAAGTGAAAAATGTGGCAGAGCGGCTTATCAATATGTTGAGAGGGCAGTGTCTTTGGCTATGGATGGCAGAATAAAGGCTGTGGCTACTGCACCAGTAAATAAAGAAGCCCTTAAGCTTGCAGGAGTTCCATACATTGGTCACACTGAAATGCTTCAAGGCTTAACAGGCGTTGAGGATCCTTTGACCATGTTCCAGGTTGATTCCCTGAGGATATTTTTCCTATCAAGGCATGTTTCACTAAGAAAGGCCTGTGATTTTGTTTCTAGCGATAAGGTATTTGAAACTGTGGTAAGATCCCATAAAGCACTCGTAAGGCTTGGTGTAGAGGATCCAGTCATCGCAGTTGCAGCTCTTAACCCCCATGGAGGAGAGCATGGAATGTTCGGTGAAGAAGAAATGGAGCACATAGAGCCAGGAGTCAACAGGGCAAGGCGAGCAGGGTATAAGGTTGAAGGCCCAGTGCCCGCTGATTCAGTGTTCTACTTTGCTCTTCAGGGGAAATATGACGGCGTGATCTCCTTGTACCATGATCAGGGTCACATAGCTGCAAAGATGCATGACTTTGAGAAGACTGTATCCATAACCAATGGACTTCCCTTTTTAAGGACATCTGTGGATCATGGCACTGCCTATGATATCGCTGGCATGGGTATAGCAAGTGGAACAAGCATGTATGAGGCGATCAGGCTGGCGGCTGACTACAGTAGATATTACTGACAAAAAGGAGCGAGACCATATGAAATTGATCAATCCTGAAGGATTAAAGCCTGGGGATACAGTTGCTTCAGTCAGCCTCTCATGGGGAGGAGCAGGCGATCCTGAAATTAACTGGAGATACCTTCTGGGGAAAAAGAGACTGGAGGACATATTTGGATTAAAAGTTGTTGAAATGAGCACAACTCTCAAAGGAAGCGGGTACGTATATAATCATCCCGAAGAAAGAGCCAAAGATTTGATGGATGCATTTAAGGATCCGGAAATAAGAGGGGTTTTTTCCTGTATAGGCGGAGATGACAGTATAAGGATGCTGCCATATATCGACTATGAATTGATTAGGGAAAACCCCAAGGTATTCATTGGATACTCTGATACTACGATCACACACCTGATCTGTCATAAGGCGGGGATATCATCATTCTATGGGCCATCGATACTTGCTGAAATGGCTGAGAATGTTGAAATGCACCAATATACAGTGGATTGGATCAAAAAATGCCTTTTCGATAACGATGTAATAGGAAGGATCCAGCCCACTGAGCTTTGGACCAGTGAACGACTTCCCTGGGAGGAAGGGAACAGGGATATAAAAAGAAAGATGCTCCCTAATAACGGTTATGAACTTCTTCAGGGTGAAGGAACAGTAGAGGGCAGACTCTTCGGGGGCTGCGTTGAGGTGCTTGAAATGGCTAAGGGAACTGAGATTTGGCCTGATTTGGACACATTTAACAGCGCAATACTGTTCCTGGAGACATCTGAGGACATGCCAAATCCTGAAAACCTGCTTTATGCTCTCAGGAACTACGGAGCTCAGGGCATACTTGAGAGGATAAATGGAATGATTTTCGGTAAGCCCTATCACAACAAGTACTACGACGAATATAAGGATGTAATAAAAAAAGCCTTGAAGGAATACTCCCTCGAAAGCCTTCCCGTGCTTTATAACCTGAGCTTTGGGCATACCTCCCCAATGATAGTGCTGCCATATGGCGCGTTGGCAGAGATAGACTGTATTCAGTCAGCATTTTCAATACTTGAACCTGGAGTCCTTTAAAACTGTAACCATATAGTAATCACATTGGCGCGTCAACAGGGTATAATTACCTTGTCAGGAAGCATAGGTTATATTTTTTGGAGGGGAATAAAATGAGAAGGCTTATAACTTTTATAGCTGTAACAGCTATGCTGCTATCCTCAGCTCCAGCATTTGCACAAGGTCTGGACGATGCCATCGCTCTGCATATAGGCAGCCCTCTGATTTTAACAGAAGGCAGAATGAAGGCTCTTGATCCGGATAATCCTAATGTCGTTCCTATGATCCACAAAGACAGGACACTCGTTCCACTGAGAGCTGTCAGTGAGCATTTTGGAGCAGCGGTCGACTATGATGATGTCAAAAGAGAAGCGATCATAACCTACAGTGGAAAGAGCTATTACTTCCCAATTGGGAAAAACCATTACAGGATACTTGAACAGGGTAAGGATCCAAGGACAGTCACTTATGATACTGAAGCCTTGATTATTGAAAACAGGACGATGGTACCATTAAGGTTGATATCTGAGGATATACTTGGCTTGCAGGTAGGCTACAGGGAGAAAGCGATCACCATAGGCAGTGGTGATATTACTATAAATAATGAGATGCTGTCTGAAATAAGAACAAGGATAGGTCAGGCTTTAAAGCCAGCTACTGAGGCCGAACTGCTGGCTCAGATAAAGGCAATGGACCTTTCATTTACTGAGAAAGAAAGGCTGGATATAATTCCTATGCCCTCACAGGATGCTGTGACTGGTGGGGAAGCCGCACCAAGCGAGGCTGGTGACTACTCTCAAACCAATGAGCAGGTTGAGGGCGTAAATGAGGCCGACGTTGTCAAGACTGACGGGAAGTTCATCTATGTCGCTGCGGGAAAGTCCGTAAGAGTCTATGATGCTAATAATGGGAAGCCGTTCTTAACAGATGAGATAACAGTAAAGGTAGACGATCAGACGGGTCAGTTTACTCAGTTTACAGAGCTGTATATCCATGATGGGAAGCTTATTGTACTTGGTGAGAAGGGGCGCTTTGGAAACTGGATAAGACCGGTCCCTGATGTCCCTGAAGAGAGAATGATAATGCCTTATTACGATCAATATGAAGGGTTCGTCTATGCTGGGATATACTCGGTTTCAACACAGGGCAAGCTCTCGCTTGATAGAGAGCTCGAGGTTGAAGGAAGCCTCCTTTCAAGCAGAAAGAAGGACGATACGCTATATCTTGTAGTAAATAAGTACCTTTACAGCTATGGACCTATGGAGGAACCCATAACACCCGTATTTAAAGATTCAGCCATTAGTGATGACCTGAAAGAGCTTGCAATAGACAAGGTCATGTATTTCCCCAGGAGGGCAGCAAGCAACTACCTGACTATCGCAGCAGTGGATGTGGAAAAACCATCTCAGCCTGCTAATATTGAAGCATTTCTTGGGACAGGAAATTTGATATACATGAGTAGAAACGCTCTTTACGTAGCCGGTCAGGACTATCACACTATATGGGGTTCAATCACAAATATTGCCAAATTCAATGTTGATGGTACAAAAATAGGGTTCGCAGGTGGAGGGCTTGTTGAGGGAACGATCCTTAACCAATTCTCCATGGATGAATACGAGGGAAATCTCCGGATAGCTACGACTAATTGGCAGAGGGAAAGTGTCAACGCAGTCTATATACTGGATGAGGATTTAAATCCTCTTGGTGCTGTAGAAAATCTTGCACCTGGTGAAAGGATTTTTTCGACCAGGTTTATGGGAGACTACGGATATATTGTTACCTTCAAGCAGGTAGATCCTCTGTTCGTACTGGATCTTTCAAATCCGTCAAAACCAAGAGTCACCGGTGAACTTAAGGTCCCTGGATTTTCAAGCTATCTGCATCCTGTCACAGATAAAGTGTTACTGGGAATAGGTAGAGACGTCGATGAAAATACCGGCATGCAGAATGGTATAAAGCTGTCGCTCTTTGACGTATCAGATGAAGGCAGACCAAAGGAGATGACAACTCTTGTCTTGGGAGGACCGGGGAGCTATGCTGATGTCCTCGACAATCATAAGGCTTTGATGCTAAACCTGAACGACGATATGGTAGCCTTTGACGTATCCTTAAGTGATATAACTGATAAGTATGTAAAGACAAGCTTCAACGGAGCTGCAGTTATCGAGGTCAGACCAACCGGCAGCATCAAGGTCCTGGAGCTGATCTCCAGTGAAGGTCTGTATGGCTCCTATGCAAAACGGCTGGTTTACATCGGTGATAGACTATACTATATAATTGACGATAATATCCGAGCTTTTGATATGGATGATTTTAAAGAAATCAAATAGGTACCAAGGTTGGATACTAATAATTCATTGCATAAGGCAAAACCCAACTGTTTGACAGTCCTACGTTATATAAGCTCCAAACATATTTCGTAGGGGATATGCAGGGAGATGCTGAGCTCATAAGCATACTCGCAGATAATGCACTGCCAGCTGTGGAATGACTTGAGGGGCTTGATATGGAGTTAAATGACTATATAAATGCTTAACGGAATAGTCAATATAAATCATTCTGTTGAATATGATATGCTTTCAGAAGTCAATAATTAAGCTTGAAGGGTTTATTTGGAAGTATTTAGTAGAATATATATGGCATGAAGGAGGGATAAAAATGGCTGATGGTAAAATAAGAACGGAGATCATTCTGGAAAGGATGATCCAAGAGACATCTGAGATTTTTTCATTCGTATTTAAGATACCCGGAGATTTAACCTGGATCCCAGGTCAGCACGGAATATTCAGGTATCGGGACAGACAAGTGGAGGAGGACAAAGGCTTCAGGATATTTAGTATCGCTTCGATAATCGACGAAGGGATCATGATGTTCTCAACAAGGATAACACCTGAATCCACGGACTTCAAGCAGCAGCTTTTAACCATGAAGCAAGGAGAGGTAATGACAGTAGAAGGTATAAACGGCAAATTTAAGATACCTGATTACAACAAAAAAGCCTGTATTATGGCAGGAGGAATAGGAGTAACCCCGATTCGTGCACTGGTAAAGCAAATGGAATCAGAGGGAGTATCACCGGCTGGAGTAACTGTTCTGTACTCTGACGACAGAGGTCAGTTTGCTTACGAGGAAGATTTGAGGAAGGCTGGAGAAGCAGTCAATGGTCTTGAAGTCATCCTGATTTCAGACAGGAATATTTTTGTTCAGAAGATAGAGGAATACACGAAGAATAACGGAAATGAATCTGCTTACCTAATCTCCGGAACTCCCGGAATGAATGCATTTATAACCGAAAAGCTTACCAAGGAAGGAATCGAAAAGACCAATATAATTACGGATGTATTCATGGGATACGAATAAAGACTGTAAAATGAATTAATCATAATGTGGTTCATATCAAATTTACTCAGGCGATGGAGAGATCCATCGCTTTTAATTTGACATAATGATAAATAAATATTAGTATATTACTATAATTAGTAATATACTAAATTAGTAAAAAGGATGTGTGTCAAAATGAAGATACCTACCACATTAAAACACAAGCCAGTAGTGGTTGTTGAGAATTACGGGAATGTAGACGGAAGATATGCTTATAAGACAGATGCCCAGGGCCTATCGATCGGGCTTGCACAGTGGAACGACAGAGGCAAGGTTGACGTATCTGCCAAAGTGTGGAGATATACGGGAGAAAAATGGTCAAGGCAATCCGAGGAGCTTCCTCTTCACAGAGCTCTCGATCTGGCAATCCTGATTTGCAGATCGGAGCTCCACTTCAGGGAAGCCTATAGATTTGAGAAGCTATATGACGAGAAGAATCCAATACTGGACAGAATTGGACTCCAGGGAGATGCGATGACTATAGAGGTGTGTACAGAAAACGAGCACATAGATGAAGATCTAAAAATCCTTCGTGACGCGTTGACAAAGGACGGAGAGCTTATTGGAGAAAGAATGGCCGTGTTATCAAGGCTGTTGAAGGAGCTGGGATATTGATATAATACTTATTGGAGATAGGAAAAGCTTATGATTTGGGAGGCTGCCATGGGGATGAAGTTTGAAACACAGAGGTTTATCGTCAAAGAAGCAGGAGAAGATGATTTGGAGTATGTAATGAGACTTGAGAGAGCTGAGGAGAACAGAGATTTTGTCTTTCAAAACACTTATGAAGAGCATAAGAGTAATATTGATTCAACTGAAAACATACTTTTTATTGTGCAGGATAGAGGATCCAGTGAGAATGCTGCATTCATCCTATGCAGCTATAAAATACCATATGACTCCTTTGAACTAAGGAGAATAGTAATAGAAACAAAATGCAAGGGAGCAGGCTCAGAGCTCATATCTGCACTTATTAAATATTCATTTGAAGTAGTGAAAGCAAACAGATTTTGGCTTGATGTTTTTACAGACAACGATAGAGCGGTCCATCTTTACAAAAAGCTCGGCATGGTCCATGAAGGGACCCTGAGGCAAAGCTACAAGGATTATAGCGGAAGATACAGGGACCAGATGATTTTTTCAATCTTGAATGAAGAATATGTGAAAAGGTAATTTTACTCTGTCATATGCTTTAGCGATGCACTATAATATAATGAGAGGTAAATACATGGAAGGGGAGATATATTGTATGAAAAAAGAAAACCTGGAATTGGCGATCAAGCTAAGACACGAGCTGCATCAAAATCCTGAGCCATCGAATTATGAAGTCTGGACAAAAAAGAGACTTATGGATTTTCTGAAGGAGCATACAAGCCTTGAGATAGTAGACAGAGGACTATGGTTCTATGCAATCTACCATGCTGGAGAAGATAAGCCAAACATCGCCTACAGAGCAGATTTCGATGCTATCCCTATGGATGAGGGCATAGAGCTCCCATATGGATCAAAGAATCCCGGAGTGTCGCATAAATGTGGTCACGACGGACACTCAGCCTCACTTGCGGCATTTGCGCTTGAGATAGATCAGGAGGGTGCTGACAAAAATATCTACTTCCTGTTCCAGCATGCTGAGGAAACAGGGGATGGTGCATTCCAGGCCAAGGTATTCATTAAGGAGAACAACATAGAGGAAATATTTGCTTTTCATAATACAAGCGGCACTCCACTTCGATCTGTAAATGTAATTGAAGGGACGAGTAATTTTGCATCAAGAGGGATGACTATTAAAATGGTTGGGAAACCGACTCACGCCAGCCAACCTGAGCTTGGCATAAATCCTTCGTATGCTATCGCCAAAATAATAAATTCAATTCCTGAGTGGACTTCTGCTGATAGCAACAGAGGTCTGGTCTTATGTACGGTAGTGCAGGTTAACATAGGTGAGCGTGCATTTGGGATAGCTGCCAGTGAAGGCGAGCTGTTGATGACAATAAGAGCTGAGTTTGAGGATGAGCTTGACAAGCTTCAGGACAATATGGAAAAACTTGCTATAAGAGAAGCTGAAAAGGATAAGCTTAAGGTAAGCTTCGAGTACAACGATATCTTCCCAGTTACAGCTAACCATCCGGAAAGTAATGTCAAGGTAAGAAAGGTTGCACTTGATAAGGGATTTAAGCTGATTGAGATGGAAAAAGGACATAGAGGCTCCGAGGATTATGGATGGTACACAAAGGAGACAAAGGGCACTATTTTCTGGATAGGAAATGGAGAAACCTATCCGGCAGTCCACACATATGAGTTCGACTTTCCAGATGAAAATATAGAGGTAGCAGTTGAAATGTTTAAGGGGTTGGCTGCAATATAGAGAATGGGCGGGCACAGAGTGTCCGCCTTTTTAGGATGTAAATTCCGGTGAATGGGTATAATTTCTTTATCAGGACAGGATGATCATGAGGAGGAATTTCGATGAAATGGCAGGGGAGAAGGCAAAGCTCGAACGTATCTGACAGGAGGAGCTCCGGAGGAGTCAGGAGAGGAGCTTCAGTAGGCTGCAAGAGGCTATGTGGTCCCGGACAGTTTTACACATGGAACATCGGAACAAAGGTCATATTGGTTTTCAAAGGGCTATGAAACAGGTAATCTCGACAGCTGGGACACCTTCAATACAAATGAGGGTTTTTAATGACTTCAAGGTACTTGCGGTGGGAATTCCAATGTAATATAATTGACTATAATTATAATGCAAGGCTGTAGTTTGATACTGCAGCCTTTCACATTCGGAGGAGGTTTTAGTATGAGCTTCAAAATGCCAAAGTACATATCGCCGGATTTCTCACTGCCAGGATTTGTGAATGCCCCGGATGCTAAGCTTGTGCCTTCTCCCAAGGATACAGTAGCACCTAAGAACTACCATTCGACGACGATTTTTCCTGAATACTTTAAAGTAAATGGTCAGTGGAAGCTTGCTGAGGAAAGCAGGATGGATTGCGTTGCAGTATATGAAGACGATAAGGTAGTAATCAAGGAAGCAAGAAAGCTAAAAAAGGGTGACCTCGTCTTCGTGGGTAGAACCGAGGATGCAATTGAAGGTATTTTTGTATATACCAATGCATTCGTTGAAGAGACCGAGGATGAGCTGGATTCCTTCGTATTCAGACAAGGAAGGACCAGGGAGACAGCTTACTCGATGGATTATAATTTTCTTGCTGAGCTCCTTAAATATGAAAGGGACAATGGGCACGTAACCTGGGTGCTTGGACCTGCCTGTGCCTTTGACTCAGATTCCAGGGAAGCCTTTTCAAAGCTTGTTAAGGGCGGCTACGTCGACTCTATTCTCGCAGGGAATGCTTTAGCCACGCATGATCTTGAGGCAGCCTTTATAGGAACAGCCCTGGGACAGGATATACGGACCCAAAGATCAATGCCCAATGGTCACTATAACCATATAGATACAATAAATGCTGTCAGGCTTCACGGCAGCATCAAAAGCTTTGTGGAGAATGAAGGAATCGACAATGGAATAATGTTTGAATGCGTAAAGAACGATGTTCCTTTCGTACTTACAGGATCTATAAGAGACGATGGACCTCTACCGGAGGTATACAGAGATGTATACGAGGGACAAAACGCCATGCGGGATCAAATAAGAAAGTCCACCACAGTAATATGTATGGCATCCATGCTGCACTCTATAGCAACAGGCAACATGACTCCTACCTATAGAATGATGGAGGATGGGACCATAAGACCGTTATATTTCTACAGCGTTGACATTTCAGAGTTCGCAGTCAACAAGCTTCGCGACAGAGGCAGCCTGACAGTAAAGACAATTGTGACCAACATACAGGATTTTATAATGAACATAAGTAAAAGACTTGATATTATATAGATTAAACCGGAGGAATGGACACCTACGGTTTCTTTGGACATAAGTCATGACAGGCATAAAATTATTTGGCGCTATCATTTTATAAAGTGAAGATACGATGGTAGTATATAATAAACATCAGTATGGGAGCGGATCTTGATGACCTGCTATATCAAAGAAGAATATTATAGATTCATATTTGACAATACAAAGGATGCCATCCTTCTGACCACTCCGGACGGCAGGATCCATCATGCAAATAATGCTGCTTGGGAGATGTTTCAGAGAACGGATGAGGACTTTCAAAAAGAGGGCAGATCGGGGATTATAGATCCTGAGGATACAAATTTGGAACGAATGCTCAGGGAAAGGTTGGAGAAAGGGTTTGTCACTGGTGAACTTACTTTTATAAGAAAAGACGGCAGCAAATTTATTGGACAAATCACTTCCTCGTTATTTAACGATGAAAACAACGAAACATGGACGGCGATAATTATAAGAGATGTCACTGAATCAAAAAAACTGGAGAGGAAACTTAAGGAGGCAAATGATAAGCTCAAAGATCTTGCATATATAGATTACCTGACAGGAGTGCTTAACAGAAGAGCCCTCATAGACAGACTCGGCCAGGAAATGGAACGCTCGAAAAGAGAATTCAAGCCTCTTTCCCTGATACTATTGGATATCGATTCCTTCAAGGAAATAAACGACACCTATGGGCACATTACAGGAGATCAGGTACTGAAGGCATTTGCAAGATCGATAAAAGAAAGCCTAAGAGCCTACGATATTCTTGGAAGATTTGGAGGGGATGAATTTCTTATATGCCTCCCAGATACTGATTTTGATTCAGCAATCGATATTGCAGAGAGAATAAGAAAGAATATTGCTAAGATCGAGGTTCAAAAAGGAGACGTAGTAATAAAGCTTTCCTCCAGTGCCGGCATAACCTACTATGACCACAACTCCACTGAGGATCTCGATACTCTCATATCTAAGGTGGATTACATAATGTACAGGTCAAAAGAAAAGAAAAATTCGATTTACACTTCCATTTAGGGAGTGTATTTTCTTGGCTGAAATATAGAATTACCTCTATTTATTTTGGGTATTAAACAACATACGAGTAGATTTAAAGGAGTGATAGAATGTCTGTAAGTGTTTACCTTAATTTTGACGGTAATTGCAAGGAAGCAGTTGAATACTACAGAAGTGTTTTCAGGGCTGATCCTCAACAAATAATGACCTTTGGCGAAGGACCTTCAGATCCTGCGTATCCAATACCCGAGGAGGCAAAGGATCGCATAGTGCATACCTTTCTTGACATTAAAGGCATGAGACTGATGTTTTCGGATATTTGGCCTGGAATGGAGTTTATAGTGGGAAACAATATGTCGATGATAGTTGTGGATAAGGACATGGATGAGATAAAAAGACTCTATGAAGAGCTGAAGGAAGGCGGAAAGGTTGAAATGGAGCTTCAGGAAACCTTCTGGAGCAAGGCATATGCAAGCATAGTAGACAGGTTTGGAGTATGCTGGCAGTTAAGTCATGGGGAATAGACGATGATGGTCCATGCAGCCTCACCAGAAGAGTATATTGAATCACTGCCTGAGGATAGAAAAGAGATAATCAAAGAAATCAGGAATGCCGTGAAGGATAATCTTCCTGAAGGCTTTGAAGAGACCACTGAACACGGGATGATAACATATTATGTACCTCACTCGATTTATCCTTCAGGATACCACGTAAATCCCAAGGATCCTCTTCCGTTTATGGCAATTGCCTCCCAGAAAAATCACATTGCAGTCTATCATATGGGCATTTACATGGATGATGAGCTTTTAAGATGGTTTATGAAAGAGTATGACAAGGCTGCAACAACCAAGCTTGATATGGGGAAAAGCTGTATAAGGTTCAAAAATCCAAAAAAGGTTCCGGTGGATTTGATAGGAATGTTATCAGCCAAGCTGACACCAAAGAAGTATATTGAACTTTATGAGGCCTCTGTCAAATCAGTAAAAAGGTAATTTATATCACAAGCCCCTGGTTTACTTAGACCAGGGGTGTTTTTTTGTTTAGCTTCACGAAATTTATCTTTTACTCTATAGTTTTTATTGTATAATCATAAATATCATAATGAGAGAAGGTTTCGCGTAATGGATAGAAAAGAATATATTCAGGGGATAGTAATAGGGGTATCAGCATACCTTTAGCATTCGGGCTAATATGGATAGGTATTGGTTTTTTCATTTACTCTCAGGTCTTATTCCTTAAGGAAACGTCTGATAACTAAATAACTTAAGTTCAAAACATATTAATCATATATCTAACACAACTCCATACTACAATTAAATTATAGAACAAGAAAAGGAGATGTTATATATGAGAAAAATGTTGTTTTCTTCGGGATTAGCCTTAATAATTGCTATAAGCGGTATTAGTATCTCACATGCAAGCCCGGCTGATTTTGGTGCTGCTGGAGCAGAAGCTGACCAGGAATACACCCTTGAGGAGATGCTGCAGTATGCAATTGAAGATGAGTTTTTAGCTCAGGCAGAATATGAGATCATAATTGAAGAATATGGTTTGATCAGGCCTTTTTCTAACGTAATAAGGGCGGAAGGGAGACATATATCAGCTTTGCTACCGTTGTTTGAAGAATATGACTATGAGATTCCGTCAAACGATGCGAAAGAAAGAACCGTAATCCCGGATTCTTTGGAAGAGATATTCTCTGTTGGCGTTGAAGCAGAAATCAAAAATATTGAAATGTACAAAAGCTTTCTTGAAGAGGAACTGCCAGACGACGTAAGGAGAGTATTTGAGAATCTTATGAGAGCTTCAGAAAGTCACCTGAAGGCATTTGAAAGGTCCGAAGCAAGAAATACAGGCGGATCAAATATGTTTGGAGGGAATTCTCAATCAAAGGGATTTGCATTCAGATATGGCACAAAATAAACAAAAAGCGAGATACCAGGTCTAATGGTCTGGTATCTCTTTTCCCAAATAATCTAATACTATCTTTTTTTCATCAAAGGGGTAGTCGACACCCTTTATTGACTGCCAGATTTCATGTCCCTTACCTGCAATAAGAAAAATATCATTTTCCATCAACATATCGATTCCATTTTGTATTGCATCCTTTCTGTTTGTGATCCTAATGTATTCGACGTCTGTTGAATCGATTCCAGGAATAATGTCGTCAATTATTGAATCCGGATCCTCCCATCTGGGATTATCAGAGGTAACTATACAGTAATCGCTTAACTGGCCGGCAATTTTTCCCATTATAGGTCTTTTGCCTTTATCTCTGTCGCCACCACACCCAAACAGTGTGATTAATCTACCTTCACAACCTTCTTTCAAGGCCGTAAGAACATTCTCAAGGCCGTCAGGTGTATGTGCGTAATCGATTACAATACTATAATTTGAATCGACTGGCACCTTCTCCATTCTGCCCGGAACTCCTTTTAGCGATTTTACTGCTTTCTCAATTTCTAAAATATCCACACCTTCCTCTATTCCAGCTAATATTGCGCCGGTAAGATTATAAATATTAAAATCCCCTATAAGGCCTGTCTGAAAGGAAAACTCCTTCTGATCAAATGAAAGCTTAAATTCGATTAAACCATTTTTATGTTTTATATTGCTAATTATGACTTCTCCATTGGCTCTTCCAAAGCCAATCATTTTGGAGGAAGTTTTATTGATTTCTGAATACATCCTTTGCCCATATCCACCTTCAAGGTTGATTATTTTATATGTCATCGGTTTATCAAGAAATCTCTTTTTTACTTTATAGTAATCTTCCATTGTAATATGATAATCCAGATGATCCTGAGTCAGGTTGGTAAATATGCCTCCCCTGAATTCTATATCATCGACTCTACCCATATCTATACCATGTGAGGAAACCTCCATAACTACATACTCGGCACCCATATCAGCCATTTTTCTAAGTATAAACTGAAGCTCAAGCGATTCAGGAGTTGTATTATGCAAATCTATGCTCAGATCCATAAATTTAGCTCCAAGAGTCCCAATTACACCCGATTTCCTACCGGTTTTCTCGAGTATATCCTTTAAAAAATATGTAGTGCTCGTCTTTCCGTTAGTACCCGTTACTCCAATGACTCTCAATTTTGAAGACGGATTTCCATAGAAAGTGTTTGAAATCGCAGATAGGGCTCTTCTGGTATCTTCAACTTTGATAAAGGGTAAATTGTTATGATTGTTTTTGAGCGATTTTTGGTGTATAACAGCTATCGCACCTTTATCGATAGCTGCATCAATAAATTCATGGCCGTCATTTTTTGATCCCTCTATTGCCACAAACAAATAATTTTTACCGCAATTTCTGGAGTCATGACAGATACCTTCTATTTCAATTTGAGAGAAAGAATCTGGCAATGATTGGTTGCAACCTTTAATCAAATTTTGCAGCTTCATACTAAACACCTCCATTTAATGTGCATATACCCCAAAATAGCCTTGTTATATTCTACATTATAATTGTGATGAAACTGTGATTGTTACATAAATAGTGAATCTATAAGGAATTATATGGAATATATACTATTTTTCAGAAATTTAAGTAATTGACATAATAAAAATAAGATCATATAAAGGCTTTGTAATAATATGCTGGAGAAAGGGGCTGCTCAATTATGAGAGAGATTGTAACAGCATTGGAGGAAGTAATTCAATAGGGTGCAAATCCAACCTTTCTTTGATATGCTGTAAACACAACACGGCTGAAGGGTCGTGTTTTTTGTGTCCGCAAACACCTTTTATCAGGATAGGTTTTGCGGTATTTTTGTGCCCTGAGACATAATAAAGGGGAATGCCGTATGACAGGTCATAAATTTAACGACTTGAGGGATTATACTGATACTGAACGGGAGGAAACAATAGATAATAAATATTTGGGAAATATCGGATTTGAGAGATTTTTTGCCAGACAATCAGATAGCGATGAGGCATTAAGCGAAGAAAAGGCAATTGCCAGGGTAAGTGAGATTCGCAGGGAGAAATATAAGATCATTGGGCTTGATGGGGAGAAGCTGGCTCATCTGAAGGGGAGTACATTCTATAAGAGAATATTTAAACCCAGATCCACCCTGGTCCTACTGGGTTCATCTGGTGTTGGAAAGTCGTCGCTAGTAAATACGCTTTCCGGAAAAGAACTGATGAAGGTGAAAGAGATGCGGGAAGATGACAGCAAGGGAAGACACACAACCACCCATAGACAGCTTTTGATCTTTGAGGATGGAACTATGATAATTGATACGCCGGGGATGAGGGAGCTTGAGCTATGGGATGTATCAGAAGGCCTTGGTGCAGCCTTCAGTGATATCGAAATGCTATCCGTGGAATGCAGATTCAAAGACTGCAAGCACTTAGGAGAACCGGGCTGCGCTGTACAAAAAGCAATTAAGTCCGGCGACCTTTCCAGGGATAGATGGAACAGCTACCTGAAGCTAAAAAAAGAAGCTGAATTTGCTGCAGCGAAGGAAAGCAAAAACCTTTTACAGCAAAGGAAGGCAAAGGAACGAAGCTTTGGCAAGATGCAGAAGACTTTTAAGAAGAATGGTAAGTAAAAGTAATGATCCAGGGATAACAATATCCCTGGATCGGTTTTTGTAAGGTATTCTATACGTGTATAGGTTTGTCGATCACTGCAAAGGCTGCTTCCATAAGTGCTTCAGCAAAGGTAGGATGAGGGTGTATGGTCTTTGCTATGTCATAAACGGTACCCTCAAGCTGCATAACAGCTGCTGCTTTGGAAATCATATCTGATGCTGTGGCTGCTGCCATGTGGACTCCGATGACCTCACCGTATTTGTTGTCGGAGATTATCTTGACAAAGCCGTTAGTCTCACCCTCTGCAATAGCCATCCCGTTTGCCATAAGCGGGAACTTTCCTACACTGTAGTCCAGACCCTTATCCTTGGCTTCCTCTTCGGTTATACCAACACTGGCAAGCTCAGGGAAGGAGTAGACAACTCTTGGTATTATATTGTAGTTCATCCTGCTTTCCACACCCATTATCGTTTCGGCAGCAACTATACCCTCTGCAGATGCAACATGAGCAAGTGGAAGAGTACCATTTACATCTCCGACTGCATATATATTGTCAATACTTGTTCTAAGCTTAGGATCTGTTTTTATAAAGCCTCTTTCATTCATCTTTAGATCCAGTGCTTCCAATCCTTTTAGATTGGGTTGGATACCCATGAATACAATAAGCTTGTCACCTACTATCGTCTCTTCCCTGTCCTTCCTGTTTACAGTGACCTTAGGACCTTCAACTCTGCTGATATCACTTTCACCAAGTATTTTAACGCCGTCTTTTTTAAGCTGTCTTTCCAACAGCTGTGAAAGCTCATGGTCAGCTCCCGGAAGAATCGACTTATTCTTGTGGATCAAAGTCACCTTGGTTCCAATTGCATTGAATATCGTAGCAAATTCAACAGCGTATACGTTTCCGCCAAGAATCGTTACCGCCTCAGGCATCTCCTGCAGGCTTAAGATACCTCTGCTGTCCAGTGCATGACCATCCTCCATTGATTTTGAGAGGCCAGGAATTTCCGGGACATTGCTCAATGCGCCTGTTGCGATTATCAAGTTTTCAAAGCTTATTTTTTCACCGTTTATCTCCATCGAGTGGTTATCAAGGACCATTCCTTCACCATTAATAAAGGTGATCTTATTTTTTTTAACCAGAAGCTCTATTCCTGAAACCAGCTTATCTACTACCTTGCTTTTTCTTTCCATCAGGAGCTTCCAGTCGACCCTGGCATTGGAAAGATCGACTCCTGAAATTCCGAAATCATTGCTCCTTAGCAGATCTCTGTAATGCCTTGCAGATATGAGGAGAGTCTTTGTAGGTATACAACCCCAGTTAAGGCACAAACCACCTAATCTTTCTCTTTCCACCAGCAATACCTTTGCTCCCATCTGTGCAGCCTTAATTGCAGAGACATACCCTCCAGGACCGCCGCCTAATATGGCAATATCATATTTTTCCATTAAAATCAGCCCCAATCTATGACTTAAGGAGCAGCAGCTCCGGCTCAGATAAAAGCTCCTTGACTATATTCAGGAACCTCGCTCCGCTAGCTCCATCGATTATTCTGTGATCGTAGGAAAGTGACAAAGGCAGCACATGTGCGACAACTATCTCATCATCCCTCACGATAGGCTTTTTAGTTACTCTTCCTAAACCAAGCACTCCGGACTCAGGGTAGTTGATGATCGGTATGCCAAAGTAACCTCCAATAGAGCCGTAGTTAGTTATTGTAAAGGTACTGCCCTTAAGCTCAGCCAGCTCGATCGTATTGTTCTTTGCCCTTGTGCTGACATCCTCAACAGCCTTGGCCAACTGAACGATAGAAAGTCTGTCAGCCTCCCTTATAACAGGGACCATAAGACCTCTATCAGTATCTGCAGCGATTCCAATGTCATAGTATTTTTTAAGGATCAGCTCATCCTTTTCCATGTCAAGGCTTGCATTGAATTCAGGAAGCTCCTTTAGTGCTGCGATCGCAGCCTTAATAATGAAAGGCATATAAGTCAGGTTTACACCCTCGTCCTTCAGGGAGTCCTTATACCTCTTTCTAAGATCATACAGCTTTGAAATATCCACCTCATCCATTGCAGTGGTATGAGGTATTGTAAACCTCGATTGAGTCATCTTTTCAGATATTGTTTTCCTGATCCTTGTCAACGGTATTCTTTCGACCCTTTCACCTGGGGCAGACTGTACAGCCTTTGATATTATATTTTCCTCAGGCTTTGTCTTCGCTTCAGGCACTCTGTCAGATTCTTTTTGGGAGGCGTTGTAGATATCCTCCTTCATGACTCTGCCGTTAGGTCCGGTTCCCTTTATCTTGTTGATATCAACTCGAAGATCCTTCGCCAAGGCTCTGGCAACAGGAGTAGCAAGTACTTTTTCAGTTGATGTCGCTTCAGTTTTTTTCTCAAATCCTTCGGTGCTTGACGGTATTACCTCAGATGAGGCAATTACCTCGCCTACAACTCCTGCAGTCTCTTCCTCAACTACCTCGGGTGCCCCATTGGAAACTGCTTCCTCACCGGCAGCATCAGTATCTATAGTTACAAATACCTGCCCCACATTTATCGTATCACCCTTTTTTGCCAGCAGCTGGAGCACAGTGCCTGTCCTTGGAGAGGGTATTTCAGTGGTAACCTTGTCAGTTTCGACTTCAGCTACAGAATCGCCCTCTTTTATTTTAGAGCCCTCCTCCACAAGCCATTTAGTTATTACACCCTCGTGTATTCCTTCTCCTATATCTGGGAATTTAAATTCGAATTTCATATCCTGCACCTCCTAATACTTAACGATTTCTTCTATGGTCTTTGCGATTCTCTCAGGTGTAGGTATATAGTGATGCTCGCCTCTTGGAAGTGGGAAGGTCGTATCAAAACCTGTCAGTCTTGTAGGCGGAGCCTCAAGATGGAGAAATGCCTTCTCGTTGACTACAGATATTATCTCAGCACCTACACCTAAGGTTTTAGGCGCCTCGTGCACTACCAGTATCCTTCCGGTCTTTTTAACTGATTCCACGAAGCTCTCCCTGTCCATTGGCGCAATAGTTCTTAAATCTATGATCTCTGCTGATATATCCTTTTTTTCAACTATATCCACGGCTTTCTGCACATCCCTTACCATCGCTCCCCAAGCCACTATAGTTATGTCAGTACCCTCTTTAACGACCTTGGCCTTGCCAATGGGGATCTCATATGCTTCCTCGGGTATATCCTGCTTGAAAGCTCTGTATATTCTCTTGGGCTCCCAGAAAAGCACCGGATCAGGATCCCTTATTGCTGCTATCAGGAGACCCTTGGCATCGTAGGGTGTTGAAGGGATTACTACCTTAAGTCCCGGGATTTGAGCATATAAAGCTTCAGTACTTTCTGAATGGTGCTCCAATGCTCTTATTCCTCCGCCATAAGGAGCTCTTATGACCATAGGCAGGTGGTATTTACCTCTTGATCTGTTTCTCATTCTTGCAACGTGGCTTATGATCTGGTTGAAGGCGGGGTATGAGAAGCCTGAAAACTGCATTTCCACAACAGGCTTAAGACCATTTATTGCCATACCCACTGCAGTGCCTACTATTGCCGACTCCGCAAGGGGAGTGTCGAATACTCTTTCTTTGCCATAGGTTTTCTGGAGATCCACAGTCGCTCTGAAAACTCCTCCCTCAACGCCGACGTCCTCGCCGTATACTACTACTCTGTCATCCAGAGCCATTTCATTCATCAAAGCCTGGTTTACTGCCTGAACTATACTAAGTGTATTAGCCATCCTTATTTACCTCCCTTAAGATATGCCCTGTATTCATCAAGCTGCTCCTGAAGCTGTAATGGCATCTTTTCGAAGTGGTATTTGAATATATCCTCCAATTCATAGCTTGAGTTCTTTTCAATATCCTCGAAGGTTGCCATGACCTCCTCCTCAAGCCTCGACAAAGTATTCTTCTCCCAGTCCTCATCGATTATTGCATTATCCTTAAGATAATTGCCGAATCTCTTTACAGGATCCTTGAGACGCCACTCTTCAACCTCTTTGTCGTCCCTGTACTTTGTAGGGTCGTCGGAGGTCGTGTGGGCAGCAAGTCTGTAGGTATAGGCCTCTATAAGGGTTGGACCCTCTCCATTTCTGGCTCTTTCAACAGCAGCTTTTGTGGCATTGTACATTGCAAATATATCGTTTCCATCCACAAAAATACCTGGCATACCATAGGAAACAGCCTTCTGAGCCAGATTTCCACTCATGGTTTGGATAACTCTTCTTGTCGATATTGCGTACTGGTTGTTTTGTATGACGAAAACCACCGGAGCCTTAAACACTGCAGCAAAGTTCAAAGCCTCATGGAAATCTCCATGGGATGTGCCTCCGTCTCCCACATAGGTAAGCACAACATCTTTTTCACCCTTGATGTTAATAGACATCCCTATACCTGTTGCATGCTGAAGCTGGGAAGCTATTGGTACTGACACCGGAAGCACCCTTACATCCTCAGGAGTATGACTTCCCCATTCATCGCCATACCAGTAGGTATAAATATTTTTGAGACTGACTCCTCTTGTGAGCCATGCACCCAGTTCCCTGAAGGCAGGGACAAGCCAGTCCTTTTTTTCAAGAGCAAAAGAACTGCCAACCTGAGCGGCCTCCTGGCCAATATTTGGAGCGTAGGTGAGCATCCGGCCTTGCCTTTGATAGGACAACGCTTTCTCGTCGATCGTCCTCGAGTATAGCATGGTCTGGTACATTGATTTTAGCTGATCAGCTGACAATTCAGGAATGTCGTCCTTTAGAACTACCTTGCCGTCAGGATCAAGTACCTGGTAAATCTTATTATCTAACGGATTATGTTCTTCGAATTTCACGAAGCATACCTCCTTATATATTAATTGATAATTATTATCATCTTAGTTATATATTACCAAAAACGTATATAATAAACATAATTTCAAAAATTTACCCGCTTTGACCAGAAAACACTGTTCTATTTAATAAATGAGGAAATTGCATAATTGAAAATTTTAAGCTAAAACTGACAAACCATAACTATATATAGTGTTTTTATTGTTTGCGCCATACTATATGTAGATAGCAAGTAATGAGTAATATAAATATGCAATTTCCTCAAATATTTGATTAGAAGTCATATTGTATAGGGTATGGACTTACGAGGGAGGTGAACACTTGCAGGTATTAAAAAATAAACTAAAAGAAGTTATCATGGCAGTATTGCCAATAGTAGGTATAGTTTTGTTGCTGAATTTCACAATAACACAACTTGTCGGAAAGCAGCTGGGTTCATTTTTAACCGGAGCTTTACTTGTTATTGTAGGACTCACATTGTTTTTATTCGGAGTGGATCTTGGAGTAAGCCCCATAGGAAGGTATATAGGTGGTGCAATAGTAAAGCGGAATAGCCTCCTGGTACTGACGATATACGGGCTTATCCTTGGATTTTTGATCTCCATTGCAGAGCCTGATCTCCATATTCTGGCAGGCCAGGTGGATTTAGCTACAGGTGGAATGCTTCCAAAGCTGCAATTGGTTGTTATGGTCTCCATAGGGATCGCAGTTATGCTGACTCTTGGGTTCATTAGGATAGTATATAATATATCTCTTAAGCTTATATTCTTCATATTATATGGGCTGGTCCTGGTTGGAGGGCTACTCGCTCCTCAGGAACTGTTAGCAATATCTTTCGACTCATCTGGTGCGACTACCGGAGCCATGACGGTGCCATTCATATTAGCCCTTGCACTGGGAATATCAGCCCTTAGGAAGGATAGCAGATCCTCTGAAGCTGACAGCTTTGGTCTCGTCGGTATATCTTCGGTCGGAGCTATATTGGCCGTAATGGTGATGAGTATCTTTTCAAGCGGAGGTATAGCAGAAGCATCTGATGAGTTAGTCAGCCACGGTAGTTCGGATACTATTTTAGAGAGACTCCTGACGATCTCAGGTGAGGTTATCTTGGAAGCCAAATCATGGTGTAGCCTATATGACCCAGTTGTGCAAGGTTTCGGGAGCAGCTTCACTGGATTGTATCGCAGAGGATGAAGATGGAGAGGGTGAGTATATGTACCAGGTGATAAATGCTATAGTTGACAAGGGAAGAGCGGAAGACGTTGTAGACGCGGCAACTGCTGCCGGTGCAAAGGGCGGAACCATAATAAATGCAAGAGGCGCCGGAATCCACGAAACCAGAAGAGTTTTCGCCATTGATATTGAACCTGAAAAGGAAATCGTAATGATAATCGCAAAGAACGAATTAGTAAATGGGATTATCCAGGCTATAAATGAAAGACTGGAGATGGATAAACCAGGCAACGGAATAATCTTTGTTCAGAAGGCTATTAAGACATACGGACTATATGAGTAAATTATCGGACTGTGTAGAGTAACTACACAGTCCTTGCTAATCCGGGGATTTTAGAGAGACACTGCAATCTTCGCAGCTAACCTGGCATTGTTATATACCAGCTGTATGTTTGATTCAAGGGATTCTCCACCGGTAATTTCCTTGATTTTTGCAAGAAGGAATGGGGTAGTATCCTTTCCCTTTATTCCCAATGCTTCTGCTTCCTTGACAGCATCCTCAATTACTCTTGCGATAAGGTCAGCATCCATTGAGTACTCCTCCGGGATCGGATTTGCGATCAACGCTCCACCCTTGAGACCCAGATCCCACTTAGTCCTAAGGATGTCCGCTATCTCTTCAGGGGTATCAGCCTTATAATCCACGGCAAAGCCGCTTTTTCTTGTATAGAACGCTGGTAGCTCCTCTGTCTGATAACCCAATACCGGTACTCCCTTTGTCTCTAGGTACTCAAGAGTGAGTCCCAGATCAAGTATGGACTTGGCACCTGCACATACAACTGCCACTTCAGTCATAGCAAGCTCTTCGAGGTCAGCCGATATATCCATTGTTTTCTCGGCTCCCCTGTGTACTCCGCCTACACCTCCTGTGGCAAAAACCCTTATGCCTGCCATAGAAGCGATTATCATTGTGGAGGCAACAGTAGTGGCTCCATCTCTTTTGTGGGCTACAAGGTAAGGAATATCTCTTCTTGAGACCTTGGCGATATTTTTAGCTCTTCCCATGTAGTCAATTTCTTCAGATGTAAGTCCAGCCTTAAGTCTTCCTCCTATTATCCCAATAGTAGCCGGGACAGCCCCATGCTCCCTTATTATTTCCTCGACCTTCAATGCAGTTTCGACATTTTGGGGGTAAGGCATCCCATGAGAAATGATCGTCGATTCCAGGGCGACGATCGGCTTTTTATCTTCAATTGCCTTTCTTACTTCTTCACTTAGATCAAGATATCTGTTCACTTTATTTCCTCCAATCTTCTTGAAATTATGGCGATTTTATCTATACTCATTTCCTTGTTTATGGTATCCTCAGAGCTCATAGCTACTATTGCTGCGCCCATTGCATATCTTATTGAGTCCTTCAGTGGAAACCCGTTTAATTCTCCGTAAATAAGCCCGGCCTGGAATGCATCGCCGGCTCCGGTGGCATTCAGAGGAACGAACTCAGTGGAGCGGTACCCACCATGCTCCCCATCCTTTGCACTATAGAAAACCCCATCCTTGCCCAGGGTTATACAAACATTTAAAACCCCTCTGTCATGGAAGATGTTTGCTGCTTTTAATAGATCATCCCTGCTGTGGATCCTAATCCCGGTTAATGTCTCAGCTTCTATCTTATTTGGTTTTATGGTATGAAAGCTTCCAATAATAGATGCTGCAGACTCAGCCTTGGCTGTGGAGACCGTATCAAGAAAAAGTTTTTTGTGGCGAAACTCATTTGTTGCTTTTTCAAGTACATCCTTTTTTAGGTTTGCGTCAAGGACGATTATTTCGCTTTTCTCGATCGAGGCTTTATTGTTGCTGATATACTCCCAGTCAAGCTCCACCATGATCTCCATCGCATTGATTGCAAGATCCATATCCTTGTTTTCATCAAGTATAGCCAGATAAATACCTGTGGGGCTGGAAACTCTTTTTACAAAGTCCACATCAATGCCGGATTTTTTTGCCTCCGTAAGCAGGTAATCCCCAAAGCTGTCATTTCCTACGATAGAGAAAAGCCTTGTTGGGATGCCCAGCAATGCAGTATTTTCTGCAATATTCCTTCCAACACCTCCTGGCGACAGCTTTACACTTCCAATATTCGAATCTCCTCTAATAAGTATTTTCGAGGGCGAGCCAACAATATCAAGGTTGGCCCCCCCTATTACTGCAACTGCACCCAACGAAGCATTCAAATCGATCAACCCCTCCCATTCGTAGCTATAGAGCTATTTTACCCATGTTATGCCCATTTTCAACAAGCGCTGGAAGTTATGATCACAGGGCTATAATCTTCACAGATCCAGTAAATCTGGTATAATGTAAACACACCTGAAATGGAGGGGAAGACTATGCTCCTGAAAGAGAAGCTTTTCAATGTCGAAGGCTCCTATGGAGGTCAGCAAAGCTGGCTTAAAGCATTTAAGATCAAAAATCAGTTTTGGGCTGACAGATCATGTGGAGTAACAGCAGCTGCAAATCTTATTATGTACCTCTCAAGGACGAGAAAAGAGCTGTCAGCATTGTACCAGGGAACTACAAGAGGGGATTTTGTAGGGCTGATGAAGGAGTTATACCCTTTCATAAAGCCCAGAGTTTATGGGATACCCACCCTCACCAAGATGAGGCGGGGGATTCAGAGATATGCGTACGCAAGAGGTATCAGATTGGGCTTCTATATGGAAAGCTGGATTTGGGATGTAGACGAAGGAAGCGACTTCATTATCAGGATGCTCGAATTGGACAGACCAGTCCTGTTATTAACCTGGAACTCTTCAAACAGGGAATTCAGAAACCATTGGATAACAGTTACCGGCATTATCAGGAAAAAGGAAGGCTTCGATCTCATTGCATCCAACTGGGGTAGACGAAGGATCTACTCATATGAGGAATGGATTAGGGACAAAGCTCTCTTAAGAGGGGCAATAGCCTTCGAATTTGACAAGCCAAAGTCGAAATAATAACATGAACTTTAATGAAAGGATTGATTTAAATGAAGCTTAAGCCGTTTAAGGTGGAGCAGTGGATGAATGAGTATGAGATGGATGCGATTAATAACATAGCTGAGACCTGTGTTGATTCGATATCCTTAAAGGAGCTTCTCCAGCTTACAGGAACTCCTGAGGCAGATTTTTTCAAGGAACTCTCAGAGAAGAAGCTCACCTATGGGTATATAACCGGTAATCCTGATCTAAAAAACGCAATAAGCAGCTTATACAAGAACCTTACCTCTGATGATATACTTACTACAAATGGAGGGATAGGCGCAAACAACCTTATCCTTCAGGCCATAGTCGATAGGGGTGACAAGGTGGTATCCATAATACCGACCTATCAGCAGTTATATTCCATACCGGAGTCGATTGGAGCTGATGTCACTGTAGTTTACCTGGAAAAGGAAAAAAATTATCTCCCCGATATGGAGCTCTTAAAGAGGGTTGTAGACGACAATACAAAGCTTATAGCTCTAAATAATCCAAACAATCCTACAGGTGCTATCATCCCGGAGGAGCTGATGAAGGAGATAGTGGAGCTTGCGAGAAAACACGATACCTATGTTCTCTGTGACGAGGTTTACAGAGGCCTTAATCAGGATGGAAGCTACCAAAGCTCCATAGCAGACCTTTATGAGAAGGGGGTAGGCACATCAAGCATGTCAAAGGTATTCTCACTTGCAGGCCTCAGGCTTGGCTGGATAGCTACCAAGAATATCGAGCTTATGAAGAAGCTGGAATCTCACAGAGATTATAGCATTATAAGCTGCGGGATGCTGGATGAAATAATTGCAGCCCATGCCCTTGGGAACAAGGATAAGCTTCTGGAGAGAAACCTGGGGATAATAAAGGAGAATCTCGAAATACTGGATAATTGGATAAAAGAGCATCCAAGATTTTCCTTCGTGAAGCCGAAGGCAGGCACGACCGCTCTTGTCTACTACGATTTTGATATAAACTCCTATGATTTTTGTATCGGACTTATGGAGCATTCAAAGACCCTTGTAACTCCGGGAGATTGCTTTGAATATGAGAAAAGCTTCAGAATAGGCTATGCTGCTTCGAGGGAGGTCCTAATAAAAGGCCTTGAGATGCTGGCAGACTATGGGAATAAGCTTTAAGAAGTAAAAAAAGAAGCTGTCAGGAAATATTCCTGACAGCTTCAAGTCTTTATCTTTCGTAAACGAATTTACCATTTACCATTGTCTTTTCTACCTTGACATTCTTTATATCCATTGGATCGATGGAGAAGATATCCCTGTCAAGAACGATAAGGTCAGCAACAAATCCTGGTAACAGCTTCCCTTTGACATCCTCCTTGAATTCATTGAAAGCACTTCCTGCAGTATACGCGTCGATCGCATCCTCAAGATCCATAGCCTCCTCAGGATAATAGCCCCCATCTGGATGACCGTCAAGTCCTTTTCTGTTGACTGCACAGTAGATGTTTTGGAATGGATTGCAGTCCTCGACCGGTGAATCTGTTCCAAGGCTAACCGGTGCTCCCATCTTATAAAGAGTATTGAATGCATAGGATGTCTTTGCAAGCTCCGAACCAACTCTGTCCTCAATTATCCTGTTGTCATAATCAAGGAATATTGGCTGATACATTACCGGAATCTGAAGTCTGGTCTGTCTTTCAAGCTGCACCATGCTCGTAATCTGGTTGTGGACTATTCCATGACGCAGAGGATTTTTACCGTCAGGCATTGTGTTCTCATAAGCTTTCATGACGCTTTCAACTGCAGCATCCCCTATGGCATGAGTGACTACTGTTATGTCGTTCTCAACAGCAAGATCAACCAATGCCTGAAGCTGATCATCACTTAGCGCCTCAACTCCAAAGGTCCCGGGAGCATCTGCATATTCCTTCTTCATATAAGCTGTTCTGGCACCAAGAGAACCATCCTTGAATAGCTTTAGGGCACCCTTCGAGAAGAACATCTCATCGTATTTGCCTGTTATATGCTCCGATTTCAAATACTCCTTAAAGTCCTCGATATCCTGGAAATTATACTGATGCCTGTATCTGAACTTAAGTTTTCCCTCATTGTAGAGGTCGTGAAGAAGCTTGAATACCTCTTTGAAATCCTTTCCCAGTACGTCGCAGGATTGAACTGAGGTCAAACCCTGACTGACTGAATAATCCATCGACATAAGGAATTCCTTTTCCCTGGTGGCCATATCCTTCTCTGGGATAGCTTTTCTAATCAGCTGAACTGCATTTTCATTGAATATACCATTAGGCTTGCCGTCTTCGCCGATTTCTATTTCTCCACCATCTACTTTTGTATTCTCGTCAACCCCCAATATTTCAAGAGCCTTGGTATTTCCAACTCCGACATGACCGCAAGTCCTCTCAAATACTATAGGGATCTCTGTGGATATCTGGTCGAGATCGAATCTGTTTATCATCCTTTTTTCACCTGTTGCGAAATAGTCCTGATTCCAACCCCTACCCGGCATTGCTTTCATATCAGGATCTTTAGCCAGAAACTCTCGACCAAGTCTTATTATATCGTCTATGGATTTTGCAGGTATAAGATCACAGGAGTTCATGGCTGCACCCTTCATAGTAATATGAAGATGGCTGTCATTTAGACCCGGAAGTATGGTTCTTCTTTCCATATCGAGGACCGTATCCGCGGATTCACCTGCCAGTTCAGCATTACTGCCGGCTTTTTTTATCAAGCCGTCTTCTATCAGCAGAGCTTCTACAAAATGTCCTTTTTCTGCAAAAATCTTTGCATTTTTGATTAAAGTCTTCAATCAATCATCTCCCAATATTATTTTCCCATCTTAGCGCATATACCCCACTCAGTACAATTGAAGCTATTATTGTGAATATTAGCTTCAATTAGCAAGATGCTTTATTACAATAATAAAGCTATATTGTCAATTAATCAACAATGATTTAATTTTTGTTATTTAAAACATGGGTATAAACGGCTTAATATTTATTTCGAGGAGGCTAAAATGTTTAAAATAGGCTGTCATTTATCGGTATCAAAAGGCTTTGAAGCAATGGGTATTGAGGCTTTGTCAATAGGAGCGAATTATTTCCAGTTTTTCACGAGGAATCCCAGAGGAAGCAAGGCTAAGGAGATGGATCCGGAGGATGTCCTGCGGCTTAGTAAGCTAATGGAGGAGAACAATATAAGCGGGGCTCTTGCACACGCACCATACACTCTCAATCCTGCTTCCAAGGATGAAAAAGTCAGGCAGTTTGCAGAGGAGGTAATGAGGGATGATCTTCAACGACTTGAGCTTATGCCTGGGACTTTTTATAATCTTCACCCCGGAAGCCATGTTGGACAGGGAGTCGATGAGGGAATAAGGCTTGTGATCGGACTGCTTGATAAGGTCATGTGGAAGGATCAGAAAACAATAGTTTTATTGGAGGCAATGGCAGGCAAGGGGACTGAGCTTGGAAGGAGCTTCGAAGAGCTAAAAAGGATACTTGACGGTGTCGAGCAAAAGGATAGGATAGGAATTTGCATAGACAGCTGTCATATAAGCGATGCAGGCTATGATATAGTAAACGACCTTGATGGAGTATTGGAGGAGTTCGATAGGATAATAGGCCTTAAGTGGCTAAGGGCTGTTCATATAAATGACAGTATAAACGAAATAGGAAGCGGCAAGGACAGACATGCAAAAATAGGGGAGGGAACCCTGGGACTTGATACATTCGAGAGGCTCATAAACCACCCCAGTCTTCGAGACCTTCCCTTTGTCCTGGAGACACCCAATGATACAGAGGGTTATAAAAAGGAGATAGAGCTTTTAAAATCGCTATATAAGTAAAGACTGCCGGCGGCAGTCTTTCAATCTATATTGATTTGGCTGTATACCTTATTAAGAGGCTCTGCGGACCTTATTATTGAGCTTCCCAGACATACCTCTCCGTCATATAGTACAGCAGCCTGGCCAGGCGTAACAGCCTTCACAGGTTGGTCAAATCTTATATTAAGAGCACCGTCTTCAATCTCTGAAACCGTTACGGGTATATCAGCCTGACGGTATCTGAACTTTGCGGTACATTTCATCGGAAGCTCCGGAGCCTTCCCGGATATCCAAACAGGATCCTCACCCTGAAGGGAAATTGAGAACAAAGCAGGGTGGTTTTCGCCTTGGGCAACAAAGAGCTGATTGTTTTTGAGGCTTTTTCCTACCACAAACCAAGGCTCACCAGTACCCACTCCGCCTATGCCTATGCCTTTCCTTTGGCCAAGAGTGTAGTGAATGAGTCCAGAGTGTCTTCCTATCCTTCCGCCATCCACATCTATAATATCGCCCTCTTCAGACAAAAGGTACTTGTCAAGAAACTCGTCAAAATCTCTCTCGCCAATAAAGCATATGCCTGTTGAATCCTTCTTCTTCGCTGTATAGAGCTTATACTCCTCTGCAATCTCCCTGACTCTTTTCTTCTCAAGGTGACCGATAGGGAACAAGGTTTTAGACAAGGCCTTTTGAGTTATCCTCGATAGGAAGTAGCTTTGGTCCTTGCTCTGATCCTTGCCTCTAAGGAGCACGAACTCCCCGTTTCTATTCTCAACCTGGGCATAGTGGCCCATGGCTATGAAGTCAGCATCAAGCTTTAGGGCATAATCGAGAAAAGCATTGAACTTGATCTCCTGATTGCACATAACGTCAGGGTTTGGAGTCCTCCCCTTCTTATACTCGCTAAGGAAGTAGCTGAAGACTCTCTCCCAGTATTCCTTTTCGAAATTTATTGTATAGCATGGAAAGCCAAGCTCAGCTGCAACTCTTTTAGCATCCTCTGCGTCCTCAGCCGATGTGCAGACTCCGTTTTCATCCTTCTCATCCCAGTTCTTCATGAACAGTCCGATCAAGTCATAACCGGCTTCCTTCAACAGCACTGCTGAAACCGAAGAATCCACGCCTCCGCTCATACCCAATATTACTTTTTTCTTCATATCATCTCAACTCCATATATACATTCATTCCTTTTGCATGAAAAAGTCACTTCATTATGCTTATGAATGAAGTGACAGGTTTGGTGGAGATAAGGGGAGTCGAACCCCTGACCTTCTGAATGCCATTCAGACGCGCTCCCAACTGCGCTATACCCCCAGACATATTCATATAATAGCAAAATGTACTTTCCTTTGCAAGAGTTTTTGGATAGCAATGAGCTAAACCTTGCCATTGAAAGCTCTACGTGCTAAATTATCATTAGGAGGTGGTGACGCCTGTGAAATGGAAAAAGCTTATAGCTCCAATCATAATTACCATACTGATTTTGATCTATCTATTCTTTTGCGTATTTTATCTGTCCAGGGAACCCATGCCTCCAATATTCAGGTTTTTTGCCGTCGCAATACCGCTTTGCTTTATGGGTGTGAGCATTTATGTGCTATATGAGAGAATAAAGGAGATAAGGAGTGGAGAGGAAGATGATCTTAGTAAATACTGATTATATTACCGGAAGGGAATTTGAGATGCTGGGTCTTGTAAAAGGTGGAACAATACAGAGCAAGAATATCGGGAAAGACATAACACAAGGCTTCAAAACTCTCGTCGGCGGTGAGCTGAAGGCATACAACGAAATGATGAATGATGCAAGGGCTCTTGCCACCAAGAGGATGGTAGAAGAGGCAGAGGAGCTGGGGGCAGATGCTGTAGTAAACATAAGATACGCATCCTCTGCAATAATGCAAAGTGCGGCTGAAGTAATTGCCTACGGAACAGCTGTAAAATTCAAATAGAGGCAGGATTATTCCTGCCTCTGATTTTAATGAAAGTTGGTGTAGAACTGAATGAAGCTTCCAAAGTTAAATAAAGCAGCTTGGTTTGACTTGACTGCCTTTATAATTGTAATAATTGTTTTTTTCCTCGTTAAAAAGCCTCTGGGGAGCATGATAAATCCATTTATATATGCATTGGTAGCAGCATATCTGCTGGATCCTCTCGTGAAGCTGCTGGAAAAGAAAGGTCTTAAGAGAATTTGGGCAATACTTCTAATATTCGCAGCCATAGCCGGCATTATTGCCATAGTATTCGCAACATTTATCCCAAGACTGACAAGGGACATGTCGGTTTTCATCAGCGACATACCCAGGATATTTGAATTTCTGAAAGATTTCATCGAAGGCCTCAGAGCCGGAGAAATTCCGTTCATACCGGAACCAATCCAGGAGTTTTTAAATATAGAAAAAGAAATTGCAAATATTTCAAACTACCTTAGAACTGCAATGGGAGGGATACTCAATTCGTTGGCCAGTTCAACTGGAACCTTGCTTGATATAGTGATGACTCCACTGGTAGCCTTTTATTATCTGAAGGATAAGGATAAGCTGGCCAACGGGATCATGAGTGCTTTCCCTGCTACTCTCAGAAATGGAATATCGGAGCTCGGGAAGGATGTAGACAAGGTACTGGGAGGATTCCTGAAGGGACAAATTACAGTGGCCATATTTGTCGGTGTGCTTACCGGGATTGGCTGCAGGATCATTGGCGTTCCATACTCCCCGACAATTGGCTTTATAGCAGGTCTTACAAATATAATCCCATACTTTGGACCATGGCTTGGAGGAATACTGCCAGTGGTACTGGCTCTTTTGGAAAAACCACTGATGGCGTTGTGGGTAGTGATACTGATAATAGTTATCCAACAGATAGAATCAAGCCTGATTTCACCACAGATAATGTCTCATTCAGTTGGACTCCATCCTCTGACGGTCATATTCTCGGTTCTCTTCTTTGGCAGCATGATGGGGATACCTGGAATGATAATTGGAGTACCTTTATCCGGAATACTGAAGGCAATAGGTGCTAAAGCGATGAAATTCAGATCAAACCTCACGGAGGAAGTCAAGAAAGAGGCAAGCATATGAGCCATCATATAGTGGCTTTTAGTCCTACAGGAAATACGGATAGAGCATCTGGAGCAATAATGAGCGGCATCAGGGCAGTGGCCAGCAAAGGGATTGATTTTATATGGGTCGACATAACACTTCCCTCAGGAAGAAGGAGAGCTCTTACATTTACGAAAGAGGATATTGTGATCTTAGGGATGCCCGTTTATGCAGGAAGACTTCCAAATCTGCTATTGCCATATTTAAACACAATCGAGGGAAACGGTGCAAAATGCATATGTGTTGTTACCTATGGAAACAGGCACTATGACGATGCACTGATTGAACTATGCGATCTTGTTGAAGAGCGAGGCTTCATTACAATAGCTGCTGCCGCAGTCGTGGGACAGCACTCCTTTTCAGAGGTACTTGCAAAGGGGAGACCAGACGAGGATGATATTGCGAGACTCCATGGTTTTGGTGAGACAATAGGAAGAAGTCTTTCGGCCTCAAATCCGGAAACGAATTTAACAATTCCGGGAAATTATCCCTACAGGCCTTATTACAGACCGATAAGTGAGGATGGAGAGTATGTTGATTTTCGGAAGATCAAGCCAGAAACTCTGGAGAATTGTATAGACTGCAAACTATGTGCCAGCTCATGTCCTATGGGATCGATCGATTTTACGGACGTATCAAGAATACCTGGTCCGTGTATAAAATGCTGTGCCTGTGTAAGGGTTTGCCCGGTATCTGCCAAGGTATTTACTGACAAAAGCTTCATTTGGCATAAGGAGGAGCTGGAGGAAAGGTATAAGGAGAGAAAGGAAATAGACCTGTTTATCTGATCCCGATACGATCAGAAAAATCATATAAATACTTGTTGCTTTGCATATTGAATGTCTGTATAATAAAGGCTGTATCATATGACAGAAATATAACAATATTTAGGGGGAGAATATGCAAAACAGCAATAATCGAACGGTGGTATCCATAAAGGATACGGCAGCAAATCCAGCACCGCTGGGACTTCTTGGCTTCGGACTTACTACAGTTTTACTTAATATCAGCAATGCAGGACTTATTCCCATGAGTGCCATGATACTTGGAATGGGGATCTTCTACGGCGGTATTGCACAGATAATTGCAGGAATAATGGAGTGGAAGAAAAACAACACCTTTGCGGCAACTGCCTTTACCTCATATGGTATGTTCTGGCTGGCGTTCGTCACAATAAAGACCATGCCGGTCCTGGGCCTGGCCGCTGCACCTGATGGAAAGGCTTTGGGAGCATTTCTGTTTATGTGGGGACTTTTCACCTTTGTCATGTTTATAGGAACATTGAGGATAAGCAGGGCACTTCAGATAGTTTTCGGCTCACTTACTATCCTGTTTATGCTTCTTGCCATAGGTGACTTTACAGGAAATCATTCACTTATAAACATAGCGGGCTATGAAGGTATATTCTGCGGATTTTCAGCTATATATACCGGCCTGGCTCAGGTAATAAACGAGGTGTATGGCAAAGAGATACTCCCTATTGGAGCAATGGCAAAAAAATAAAGCATTAATAAACAGTATTTTGACGATTTAAAGGGATGTGGTAGAATTAATTCGATCACATCCCTAAATCTTTTTTGGAGGCGAATAATCTTGGAAATTAATATAAGAGAATACATAGCAGAGGACTTGGAATGGAAGGCTTCTGGCAGAAAAGGCCGTACAGTTTGCAAGGAATGCTGGCTATGAGGA
Source organism: Gudongella oleilytica (assembly GCF_004101785.1). Taxonomy (NCBI): domain Bacteria; kingdom Bacillati; phylum Bacillota; class Tissierellia; order Tissierellales; family Tissierellaceae; genus Gudongella; species Gudongella oleilytica. Next base: position 2,012,559 of record NZ_CP035130.1, on the reverse strand, counting down.
AATAATCCTATGGACCGTCAGCATATTAAACGAAGCCAGGGGCTTATATAGAAGTCTGGGATTCTCCATGGAAGAAGAAATACCCTATAACATATGGGGCAGGGATCTTACTGAGGAGAAATGGGCAATGAAGCTCTAATAGTAGACCTCTTCGAGGAAAAGACCATGAGGAGGCACTGTTATTCCTGCCTCGGATCGGATGCCTGATCTGAAGATCTCCTCGATTCTTTCCAGTGTCATCTTCCTGGTTCCAATTTCTATTAGCGTGCCTGTCAATATTCGAACCATGTTGTGAAGGAAGCCATCTCCAATAAAGCTCAGTACCAGCATATCTCCATCCATTCCGAGCTCGATTGAATCCAGTCTTCGAACTGTTGATTTTTTAGTCTTTTTAAGGGAGCTGAAGCCGATGAAATCATGGGTACCCATTAGAATAGCGGATGCTTCCTTTATTTTTCCCAGATCAAGTATTTCCTCAAAATGCCAGGAATACTTTCTTACAAAGGGCGGCTGCACCTCTCCTGTCCATAAATAGTAGGAGTACTTTTTACCCTTTACATTGTATCTTGAATGGAACCGCTCAGGGGCTTCCGAGACATCCCAAATCACGATGTCCTTTGGAAGATAGTGGTTCATGTACGACTTCATCTCCCCCAAAGTCATAGTGGATGAGGTTATAAAATTAGCAACCTGTCCTCTTGCATGAACACCTGCATCTGTTCTTCCTGAGCCGACTATCGAAATATCCTCACCTGTCATTCTGCATACTACGTCCTCGAGCTTGCCCTGGATGGTCATATCTGAGTTTCCAAGCCTCTGCCATCCCAGGTATCTGCTTCCATCATATTGAATCTTAAGTCTTAAGTTTCTCATAATCCAACACTCCTATTCAAACGTGAAACCCTCTCCCTCGACCTCGGTTATATATGAGACAGCTACAAATGCCTTTTCGTCTATGGACTTTATGAAGTTTCTTATCCTGATATATTCACTCCTGGATACGATGGTATTGATTATCCTCTTATCCTCCTTGGAATAGCCGCCCGTGGCATGATAGATGGTGGTTCCCCTGAAAACGTCAACGAGAATAAATTCATTTATCTCATCTATGTGGTCTGAAATGATTATCATATTGATTTTCACGTTAAAGCCTGCAATCATCTTATCTATAACAAAGGAGTTTATTACTATTCCAAGCAGGGCATACATTCCCAGTCTGGCTCCAAATACGAGTCCGGCAAAAAGCGTTATTAGAAAATCTGCAGCCAGAAGTGATTTTCCTATGTCCAGATGAAGGTATTTGTTTATTATTTTTGCAACAATGTCAGTTCCGCCAGTGGATGCATTCTGATTGAAAACTATTCCCATTCCCACGCCTGAAATAAGTATCCCGAAAATAAGGTTAATAAAAAGGTCGTCTGTGAAAGGATGAGTCATTGGAACCACCAGCTCAAGCAGTGCTATCATACCTGATAAAGCCAGGCTGGAGTAGACAGTAAGACCCCCAAATTCCTTGCCAAGTACAAGGAATGCAGTTATGAATAGAATTATATTTATGACAGCCAGGATAACCCCCATGGGGATCGACGGTATAAGGTAGCTCAGGACCATAGCAAGTCCAGTAGCACCTCCAACTGCCAGGTTGGATGGCATAAGGAAGAAATAGAGTCCCGCTGTCATTATAGCCAGTCCAACATTGATAATCAGAAATTTTTTGATATTAAGCTTCATGTTTTGTACCCCCTTGTCGAAGCACTAATTACCGAATTTCGATAAGATATGATAACAGAAAAACAAGAAATTAACAACCCCTCCATTAACACTTTACTTTGATCCCTGGTACCCGTAAAATAGAACTATAGGATATTGCTGAAAAATTCTGTAGAAAGGTTGATATAATGGCAGGAATATTTGAACCCAGGTACATAAGGAAGATAAAAATAGAAAACGGCTTAGCGTTGCCTCCAATGGTAGCCTTTGGATTTGCTGATGAAAGTGGGATGGTATCTGACAGGAATGTTGCACATTACTCAAGGATCGCACAGAATGGAATAGGCTTGATAATAGTCGAGGCAACCTGCATAAGCCCTGAGGGGAGACTAGACTCCAGACAGCTGGGAATTTGGGATGACAGCTTTATAGATGGACTATCAAGAATTTCAGGTGCTGTGCATGAGGCAGGCAGCAAGGTATTCATACAACTTCATCATGCCGGGATGAAGGCCAAGAGTGATGTTGCAAAGGAGCCCTTTACATCTTCCGACTATGATGACGGCAGGATGAAGGGAAGAGAAATGACTTATGAAGAGATAAAAAGAGTCATAAGCCAGTTCAGGGAGGCAGCAATAAGAGCCAGGGAAGCCGGATTTGACGGGGTTGAGATACATGGAGCCCACGGTTACCTGTTGACCCAGTTTTTCAATTCGAAGGTCAATAAGAGAACTGATCAATACGGGGGAACATTTGAAAACCGAAACAGACTGGCAGCTGAAATCTATGAAGATGTAAGAGAAGCTTGCGGAGATGATTTCGTAATAGGAATAAGAGTGGGATCAAACGATGACAACCTGGAGGAATCCATAGAAAGAGCAAGGTTTTTTGAGAAATTGGGATTCGATTATCTCCATGTTTCAACTGGCTTTGACGGGACTCGCTCTGTTGATGAGCTTCCGGAGGATTTCCCGTGTAACTGGATAGTATATGGTGGAGTCAAAATCAAAGAAAATGTTGGCATACCTGTAATCGGAGTCAATATGATAAAGGATGAAAATCAAATAGGGTATTTGCTCAATAATGAGCTTCTTGACTTTGTGGCTCTTGGAAGAGCACAGCTTGCCGATTACAACTTTGTCAAGCACATGAGAAACAATGATAAAATACTATATTGTCTTGAATGTAAGCCCTGTAAATGGTGGACAGATGGAAGAGAATGCCCAAGACAGATCCAGGCAGCAAGACAAATCTGAAAAAGAGGTGTTACCCTTGCAAAGACAGGGTATACATAAAGGGTAATGTATGATGTATCAAACCATACCAAGGAGGCTGAAAGATGAATAACGTGGAATTTGCGATTCAAATGGAAATCGACGGTCAAAAGTATTATCTGGAGCAGGCAGAGAAAAACAAGGGTACAGCGCTTGAAAAGGTTTTTAAAATGCTCGCCAAGGATGAGGAAAAGCATGAGGCATTGGTAAGAAACTATGCCAAAGCCGTGGGATACGATTTGTCCGAAGAAAATGCAATCACTGAGTTCAACAACGTATTCAAATCTGCTGAGGACTTCAAGACTGAGCTTAAGGGGATGCCTGAGCAGATAGATGCCTACAGAATGGCTCTTGAAAAGGAAAAGGAAAGTATTGAGCTTTACCATAAGATGAAGGATGAAGCATCAAATGAGAAGGATAAAGCACTATTCGATTATCTTATCAGGCAGGAAGAATATCATTTTACGATTTTCGACAACCTGGTCCAACACCTCCGTATAGCAGAGGAATGGGTCGAGGACGCCGAGTTCGGGAAAAGAGAAACATACTAAAACTATGGACAGCTGCTTAACTGCAGCTGTTTTTTCAAAGAGGGAGATAGTTATGGATAAAAGCATGATAGTTGTGGATTGCCAGTTTGACTTTATCTACGGCAGTCTTGCGTGTGAAAAGTCAGAGGATGCAGTAAGAAGAATAGTAAGGTATATAAACTCTAATAATGTAATTCCATTGTACTCCATAGACTGGCATTCACCCGATAATAAAAGCTTTGTAATAAATGGGGGTACCTGGCCTGTCCACTGCGTTCAGGGTGATGAAGGTGCAATGCTTCATGATGATTTTGACAGATCTGTATCATTACCCTGGCAAAGGCCAAACGAAGGCAACGTGTTCAGGAAGGGAATGGATGACGATTTAGAGGAGTATTCAGCATTCTACGCAGTAAGGGAAGACGGTAAGCGGATAAGTGAAGTCTTGACTAAGAATGTTGTGGTGGCAGGGATAGCTACCGAATTCTGTGTTAGGGAGACGGTTTTGGAGCTTCTAAAGAATGGACACGAGGTCGAGCTTCTCGCTGATGGCTTGGGGTATGTAGATAAGGAAAACCATAATAAAACATTGGAAGAGCTGAAGGAGCTTGGTGTAAAACTCGTATGACGGATAGGAGATATATATGACGGATAGGAGATATATATATGGAAGATAACAGGATATTTTGGATAAAGGATCAAATCGAGCTGGATGAGTTTTCAGCCAGGGGGAGATTCATATTATACTTCAGCTCTAAGGGCTGCAATGTTTGCCATTCAGTATTTCCAAAGCTGATCCAGCTGCTAAAGGATCACCCGATAGATATTGGCAGGATAGATGTTGATGATAGTAAGAAGCTGGCAGGTCAAAGCCTTATATTCAGTATACCTACTATCATAATTTTCGATGAGGGAAGAGAGATACACAGGGAAAGCAGATTTATTGATTTTTTAGGCTTGGAAAGACTTTTCAGCATCATGTTCCAATAGGCTCCATTTGGAGTCTATTTGTTTTTGAGGAAGTACTGTTGGGTATCTATACTGTGACCAAAACAAACATCTCAAGAAGGGGGACTGGATATGCTGGTTAAGGATATAATGGCAAAAGATGTGATAACGGTTAAATCAACTGATACAGTGGATACCTGTGCAAGCCTCTTATTCAACCATAATATCAGCGGATTGCCTGTAATGGATGATGAGGGCAAGCTTGTTGGTATAGTAACCGAGGGTGATTTGATCAGAAGGGAGTCAAGGATCCAGGGTCCCGCAGTATTGGAGATATTGGGAGGATTAATTTATCTCGATACACCAAAGAAATTCATGGAGGAGCTAAAAAGGTCCATGGGGCAGTTGGTTCAGGATGTAATGAGCAAGAAGCTCGTCACGATTTCCCCTGAGGCTTCTGCAGAGGAGGCGGCTACATTGCTTGTTCAAAACAAGATCAAGCGGCTTCCGGTAATCGATAAAACCGGCCAGTTGGTAGGTATCGTTTCCAGAAGGGATATTCTAAACTATCTTTTCCCTCCTGGAAATGTTGATGACAATTTGAAAAAAGAGTTATAACTTGGTCTGTGATGGGCATCCTATTGGATGCCCATTCTTTTGATGTAGTCGTTGATTGCTTTTATAGTATTTTCCTTGCCTGATTTATCGGGGGTCACCTGCTTCATCTTGAGTTTCAGGTAGTTCCAGAAGGCTGAAGTCATTCCCTGCTCATTGATTGCAAAGGCTATGGATGGGATGCTGTATTTTAGAACGAAGAGTCCAACATTCTCCTTGATATATATAGATAGGTCATCATCTGAACTGTCAAGCAGCGCTACATTGTAATTCTCGTGATGCTTTAATAGAGATACGATATTTTCAAGATGTGCCTTCATTGTGTACTGGTCATAAGGTATCTCCCTCTCGGAAAACATTGTCGAGAATCCTATGGGGATTCTTTTTTCCTTTATATCCTCAATAGCCGGAAGTGCAACTATTTCTGTTATCCTGCTGGTTGCAAGGCTTTGGATCAGCCTATTCAGTCTTATCCTGTGGAAAGTGATCATTGATGCCTTGTCAGGATGGTTCGGTTCCTTCAGGATCCTCTCAAGCAGGAATTGCGGAAAGGTGAATGATGACAGGATCCTGGACCTTATCATTATGTCGCCGTCTTCGTTTTCGAACTCTACCATTGACTCCAGGTGCTCAGCTGAAGATATTGGATTGAATATCTTCATTAAAGGCCTGCACTGCCTTAAAAAATCAGCGAATTCAACCTCGTACGCTTTAATTGCAGTCTGATCAGTGAAGTAATTGTTGACTGAGCTGCTTGAAGTACTGCCCACCGAGTTGGATATCAAGGCACAGGTTTCCGGAGCGATGAACATAGTTCTCCTGAAGACCCCATCCATTGTCTTTGGATAGTACATAGGCTCTATCCGGCCAGTCATGTAGAACGGCAGCCACTCCTTTATGGCGGCGAGCATCTCGTCAAGAGATCTGCTTACTGTGTGCACGATCTTTACGTTATTTTCCCTCTTCAATACCTCAAAGAACAAGGCTGCCCATTTAGCAGTAAAGGCAGGATCTCCCGCTAACCATTCCAGATCCTCGTTGCTGTAAAGAAGAAGCGTCTGGGGTGATGGTGATTGTATTACTGCTGAAAGGAATGCCAGCACACATTGCCTTTTTCCTTCTATGCCCACATAGGTCCCCGAATCTATCCTCTCAAGTGGAAGTCCCGCAGTCTCTGTATTCTGGGTCTGCGGCTTCTTGAAGCTGAATTCATCTATGTTCTTAATAAGAGATACTATATGATCATCTGCTGCAGATTCCCTGTTTTGGAGCCATGATATCATCAATCCTGATATGCTTGCGGAGTCAGTTGATACCTGCCTTTGGTTGACGCCTAATGCATCAAACAAGCCGTCTCTCTGGTAATCCTCTGTACACCTCTTTGAAAGAAACCTTGATATTGGCTCTATATAATCTTCATTTTTTGAGGGCTTCCTTGTACCTGATCTAAGCCTGCTGACGAAAGAAGGGTCCATGGCTATGTGTCTTGCCAGCATACTATTGCTTGTATTGGTTAGCTTCATAAGAAAATCAAGCTTTTCGTTAAAATCCATAGCCTACACCTCCTATACATAGTATACCAAAGAGATTTAATCATTTCTATAAAATTTGTCATAAAAGTTGCCACATTTTGTCACTGACTAATGGAGGCACTGCGGGGAAGTAAGTATTAATGGGGTAATATTGAGTTGGAGGTGTAACACATGGATTACCCGGTCCACTTAAAAACAGGATTTTTTAAAACAATAAGCTGTCGCCTGAGCCTTGACGAGCCAGGGATAAACATCATTCCTATTGATCCTCTAAAGGAGGGTTCTGTGTATCTGCCATGGGATTCAATTTTCGAGGTATCCTTTTTGGAATGGGAGAATTCGATTGAAATCGATATTCTAACCTCCATTGGTACATACCTGGGCACTGTTGACGATAAGGAGCAGGCCAGAATGCTTGCACATGAGCTTAAGGAGGACCATAAAATAAGGATCAGATATCAATAGCATATTAAATTAAAATCATTAGATTGCCTGACCAGCAATCTTTTTTATTAATCATCATGGACCAAAGAGTAAAAAATAAACCACAGGGAGCATCCATAAACAAGCCATTCATTGACACACTCTATAAAACAAAATACAATGGAATCAGGCTTCGGCTTATTTTTATGAATGGAGAAATTAAATGAGAATAATCAAGAAAATAACAGGGAAGGTAATATATGCCTTCGGTCAATTTTTGTCAGCGATCTTCGACTTGTTCATCTGGATAGCAGGAGCGGCAGTAAGCCTTGTTGCTGGAATAGCAAGTGCAGTTGCCGCACTTATCGGGATGGGTGGATGTCTGTTGATACTCCTTTTGTCGACTCCCGCCGGTCTTTTATTGCTTTTAAATCCTGTAACCCTGATGGCGATAGTTTTTTTTGTTGTATTCCCAATTCTGGGTTATAAATTCATATCCTTTTTGAAATATCTGAAATACATAGTCACGGAATATCTGTTCGACCTTGGCAGCTACCTGATGGATGGCAAGGGTCAATACAAGAGTTTCTCCGAATACGGACATAAGTATCAGCGAATGGAGGAGGAGAGGATAAGCAGGGAGAGAGCAGAAAGGCAACAGCAGCAGCAAAGGGAATGGGAAGAAAGGTTCAGACAATGGCAAAGCTATCAGCAGCAGAGCCAGCAACAGGGTGGGTACTACAGGCAGCAGCCCTATTCCAACCCGATGACAGAGTTCAGATCAAGATATGAAAAAGCATGCTCTACCCTTGGAGTCGGGACGGACACAGACAAATACCAGGTAAAGCTAGCCTATAGAAAGAAGGCGAAGGAATACCATCCTGATATAAATCATTCTCCTGACGCAACAAGAAGGTTCCAGGAGATAAACGAGGCATATGAGTTTTTAAGTGATGAGAACATTGAAAGGTATAAGCAAATGAGGAATTAGGAGGTTTTATAGTGAAGGATAGTTTTTATAGCTTTGACACACTGATAGGAGCATTGACTGTAACTGAAAAATCAGGCTTTATTAATGGACTTTATTTTGGAAGATTAAATCCGAAGGGCTATGAGAATAAGAAAACTGAACTTATTGAAACCTGCATTGCACAAATTGAGGAGTACCTTAATGGAGACAGGAGGGAGTTTCAGCTTCCTTTACTTATGGAGGGAACAGATTTTAGAAAAATCGTATGGGAAGCACTTAAGACAATACCCTACGGCGAGACCAGAAGCTACAAGGACATTGCGATCCAAATAGGCAAGCCAAAGGCAATGAGGGCAGTAGGTGGCGCAAACCATCATAATCCGATATCTATTATCGTTCCTTGACATAGAGTCATAGGAACCAACGGTGGGTTGGTAGGATTCGGCGGCGGTCTTGATATCAAGGGAAAATTGTTGAAGCTTGAGCAGGCAGGCAATATCGAATAACGCATACAAAACTAATAATGGGAGCCATTTGGCTCCCATCGATTTTTATACGCATTTCTCGATCATTACATCCAATATAGCTTCGTCGGTGTTGCTCATGCCCTTGGTTGAAACATGCGCAAGATTTCTTATGGATTCTTCGGGAGTATTTCCCAGGATCCCATTGTCGGAGGGTATCCGGATGCCTGACAGAGCCATTAAGGATGCATCTTTTGCAGCATCGACAGATATGGCAAGCTTATAAGCACAGCCTATCTTTGCACCGTCGCAAAACATTCCAGAAACTCCCGCAATCATATTATTTATTGAAGCCTCAATTTGTTCAACTGTCCCGGATTTTAAATTTGCAATACCGGATGCACAGCCTACCCCTGCAGCTACGCCGCATCCACACACTGGAGTAAGCACTCCAAGGTGTACCTTTACATAGATTGTTACAAGGTGACTAAGTGCTACTGATCGAATTATCAGGTCTTTTTCAACGCCTGATTCCAGCCCAAGTACAGAGATGGGTATTATTGCAACCAGGCCATGGTTTCCTGATCCGGCGCTGCTCATTACAGGCAGTGGATATCCAGTCATTCTTGCCTCTGATGCCGATACCGTATATGCCTTTGCCTTGGAAAAGGCGTCGGTTATCTGAGCCTTGAAGTGCTTGCCCATTCCGAGCCCGATATCCTCATTGATTCCCACTTTTGCCAGTGAAAGATTCATCTCGATCCCATCGTTGATAAAGGACAGGTCCTCTATAGGGCATTCATTGGCAAAGTCAATAAGCTGCCCGATAGTAAATTCCTTTATCCTGAATCTAATGTCCTCTGTTTTAGGATTTGGCCGCTGATCCTCAGCAAATGATTGATCCTTCTGATATGTGATATGACCATTCAGTCTCTCAAGAACTATATTTGTATGGGTATCCTTGATTTCAACTTCAGATATGTTTCCTTCACCCCATGCTGTGGCCTTTATGTAAAGACTGGTAAGTTCCTTGTCAAGGATCACCTTTATTCTTCCGGCATCGACCATTTCCCGGGATTTTGATATGCAGGGTCCATCAATAGTCTTTAGGACCTCAAGCCCGTAATCGGGGTTGCCGCAGAAGATGCCAAGAGCGGCTGCGAAGTCAAGACCTCTCTCGATAGTGCCCGGTATTCCCACACTCATTCCATTTTTCAAAATATTATTGTTTACCACCAGTTCCATTTTTTCAACCGGGCATGCCAGCAGTTCGGCTGCTCTTGCTGCGCAAAAAGCAACAGCTCCAGGCTCCGTACAGCCAAGTGCAGGCTTGACCTGGTCCTTTAATATATCGATCAATACGTTAGAATTTGTCATATCTCCACCTCCATCAAATAGTAATGCAATTCCCGTGCCAGGATATCTTTTACTGATAATGGCTTATTTTACTCAATTTCCGACTTATGTCTGAAAAATAATTGCACTGATTTATCAATAATGATAATCTATTGCTGAGAGAACGAAGCATAACCCTAAAAAAGCTGTTAAATTGACTTATCAAATATGAGAAGCAATTATCTGATTTGAGAAAGGAGTTAACTCCATGAGCATGCTCAATAATATAAAGGGCGAACTGCAGCACATAATTGAAGCACTTCATGCAGTGACAAATGTAGATATCACCATCGTAGATGAAAGCCTTGAAAGAGTGGTTGGGACAGGAAGGCACAGTGAGGCGATCGGAAGACAAGCACCCAGCAATTCTGCCTTTCATAAGTGTATTAATACAGGCGAACAGTACTTTATAGAGAATCCAAGGCTTCACTGCATATGCGGCGATTGCGAGAGCAAGGATGATTGCAGCGAACTCGTCGAGATATGTCTCCCCATAAGCTACGAGGGCGATATCATCGGAGTATTGGGGCTATGTGCATTTGACGAGAAATCGCGGGATAACCTTCTAAACAACAGAGATGGCTATGAGAGGCTTGAGGATCAGCTCAAAGGGATCATAAATACAATGCTGAAGGAGAAGGACTATGGCAAACAGCTGGAATACAGGTCGAATGAGCTTGAGACTCTTATAAACTCCATAACAGAGGGCATATTGATCATAGATGAAGCAATGAGAGTGGCATCAGTCAATGCATATTTATCAGAAAGGATGGATCTGGAACAGGGCAGAAAATACCTTATAAGAGAGATCCTTCCCGAGTCGGTACTGGACAAGCTAAGCTCCAAGGGTTTTTCCGGGGAGCTTGGTCCTGTAAATATACGTGGTGAAGAGTACATAATCCAGAGCAATCCGATAATCTCAGATGGAGGCAGGGGTGGATATGTATTGGTACTCAGCGACTTTGGGAAAATGAAGCAGTCTGTTCTCAAGTCCAGGAAGGGAAACGAGATAGTAACATTCGAGGATATACTTGGAGAGAGTGAAGCAATAAAAACCGCCAGGAGGCAAGCTATCCAGGTTGCCGGAAGCGATGCGTCAGTGCTTATTTTTGGAGAAACTGGAACCGGGAAGGAGATCTTCGCAAGAGCAATACATTTTGCAGGCAACAGGAGCGAGCAGACCTTCCAGCCTGTAAACTGCGGTGCGATCCCGGAAAACCTTATGGAAAGCGAGTTCTTTGGCTACGAAAAAGGTTCATTCACCGGTGCCAGCTCATCGGGCAAACTGGGCATTTTTGAGGTTGCAAAAGATGGTACTCTGTTTCTGGATGAAATAGGTGAGCTTCCACTTGGGATGCAGGTGAAGCTTCTAAGAGCTCTCGAACAAAAGGAGATAATACGGGTAGGGGGCCACATGGGCATAAAGGTAAATCCGAGGATAATATCGGCAACACACAAGGATCTTGCCAAAATGACAAGAGATGGTTATTTCAGAGAGGACCTGTTCTACAGGCTTAATATTGTACCTCTGTTCATTCCACCGCTGCGGGATAGAGGCTACGATGTTCTAATACTGGCCAGGGATTTTTTGGAGCATTTCAGCAGACTTTACCAGAAGCCGATTTACGGCTTTACTCCCGGTGCTGAGCGTTTACTCCTGAAATACAGTTTTCCCGGAAATATAAGAGAGCTTAAGAATCTAATAGAATATTGTGTAATATTCTCAAATGAGTCCAGAGTCAATGAGGAATACCTTTCAAGAAAGATGACAGCATCACAAAATGTTGATACCAGGATGCTTTCGGAGCTTACAAAGGCATATGAGAGAGACCTGATACAATCGAGACTTCAGGTGACGGGCGATTCAGTCGAAGCAAAAAAGGAGCTGGCAAAACAGCTTGGCATTAGCATTGCTACCCTTTACAGAAAGCTGGAGCAATAAATACTTCAGCTGTCTGTAAAGGGTACTTGAAGCGTATCAGCAATTAAATAAAATAAGCGCCTCCTAAGAAGCGTTTATTAAGCTCAATATTGTCGGATAGTACAATGCAAGGATGGATATTGCTGCGCTGATCCAGAAAAATATCTTAGTGCCCTTGCTTGCATTCTTTTTTTCAATAATGGAATAGCCTTTATATAACAGAATACCTGTAATCAGAACAAATATCGGCTTATATTGTGTGAGATTGGAAAAATAAGCACTGCCTGCAGATCCCAGACCCAGGGATGCCAAAATAAGGCCTCCGCTTCAGCACATGGATGCTGCCATAGCAGAAAATATTGATCCTACGCCAAAAAGCTTTTCTTTCATAACACACCTCCCATACCCCATAGGGGTTTGTTTTTTATTTTAGCATAATCTCGACTTGCTTTCAATCAAAACATACCAATCCCGACGGGGTACCTCTCATGTTTTATTCTCTACAAGAGTGGTAAAAGTATATTGAACAATAGTTTAGCTGAAATTCAACACAAGGGATCGACGGGAATCAATGTATTGAAAGGAGATTGACTATGGAAAAAATCAGCTTTGACTTATTGAAGCAAATGATGGAGGAAGATCATAAGGGACTTGTCTCAATTTACATGCCCACATGGAGGTATGGGAGTGAAGCTGCGCAAAGCAGGATACAGCTGAAGAATATATTAAAGGAAGCAGAGGAAAAACTTATCTCCATGGGCTATGGGGTAAGAGAAGCAGCTGAACTCTTGAAACCCTGTACTTTGCTTTTGGATGACGCTTTGTTTTGGCAAAAACAGGACAAGACTCTGGCACTTTTTATCTCTGAAAGCTCATTTAAACATTTCAGACTGCCAATTACATCAGAGGAAACCCTGAGTGTGTCCAACAAATACTACCTGCGACCACTCATTAAATACCTGTCATCAGATACCAGGTTCAATGTTCTTGCCCTAAGCCAGTCAGAAATAAAGCTATACAAAGCAGGTGCCTATGATATTGAAAGGGTCGATGTACCTGAGATAGATGAGCTTGTTGAAAACTACATCCCGGCAAACGAGCTGCGTCAGGAAGCGACAAGTCCTAAGGGAGCAGCAGGTGGTGCCACTTCATTCCTTCACGGCTACAATGAAATGAGCCAGACGGAGAAGAATGAGATATCAAAGCATTTGAGAACTATAGATAAAGAAGTATCGAGAGTATTGAAGGATTCGGGAGCTCCTCTTCTGGTTTACTCCGTCGACTACATTTATCCTATGTATAAAGAAGTGAACACTTATCCTCATCTCATGGAGGAGTCGATAAAGGGAAGTCCCGTAGGAGCCTCTCTCCGGGATATACATGACAAGGCAATGGAGATAGTTGTACCCAAGGTTGAAAGCACGCTGGAAAGAGAAATTGAAAAATTCAACACCCTTAAGGGCACTGATTCCAAGCTGTCAAGCTGCGATGCCGCAGAGATAACCAAAATGGCATTGCATGGAAGAGTAGAAAGGCTGTTTGTAGCTGACGGTGTACAGCAGTGGGGATTTCTGGACAATGACACAGGAGAAATAATAGTCGACAACAGAGAAGGCGAAAAGCATATGGAGATCCTCGATCGTGCCTTGATAGCTGCAATGGAAAATGGCGGCAAGGTATACGTTCTGGATAAGGAGAGGATGCCGGTCCTTAAACCTGCAGCAGCAATTCTGAGATACTGAAGAGACAAAACGGAAGGTGCAGCTCCAAGGGCTGCACCTTCAAAAATGTTGACCACATAATTATTTGAAATTCACAGTTGTGTTGGGGTATAGTTATACCGTGGGATCAAAGGAAATATTAATAAATATATGAGGAGGGCTATCATGGGATTGATCAAAGCAATCGGAAGTGCCATAGGAGGATCTTTGGCCGATCAGTGGCTTGAGGTAATTGAGCCTGATGATATGAGTGATAACACTGTTTTCACAAAGGGAGTCACTGTCAGAAAGGATGACAGGAGAGGCTCAAACAGAAAGGGAACCGAAGATGTAGTATCGAACGGTTCCATGATACACGTCTATCCAAACCAATTCATGATGCTCGTGGATGGTGGAAAGGTAGTGGATTACACCGCAGAGGAAGGATACTACAAGGTAGACGACTCCTCAGTGCCTTCATTGTTTAACGGAACGTTTAAGGAAGCGCTTATTGAGTCATTCCAGAGAATAAAATTCGGTGGAGTTACTCCATCAAAGCAAAAGGTCTTCTACATCAACCTGCAGGAGATAAAGGGCATAAAATTTGGAACTCCCAACCCCTTGAACTATTTTGATGACTTCTATAATTCGGAGTTATTCTTGAGGACTCACGGAACCTACTCAATAAAGATAACAGATCCTCTCTTGTTCTTTATGGAAGCTATTCCCAAGAACGAGGACAGGGTGGAGATCCAGGATATAAACGAGCAATACCTTTCAGAATTTCTGGAGGCCCTTCAGGCTGCCATGAACCAGATGTCCGTTGACGGGATAAGGATATCCCACGTTCCCTCAAAAGGCAGGGAGCTAAGCTCATATATGTCCCAGATTCTTGATGATGAGTGGAAAAAGAACAGGGGGATGGAGATCCAGTCTGTAGGTATAGCAAGCATCTCCTACGACGACGAGTCCAAGGAACTCATAAACATGAGAAACAAGGGAGCTATGCTGGGAGACCCATCAGTTAGGGAGGGCTATGTACAGGGCTCTGTTGCAAGGGGCTTGGAGGCTGCCGGCTCCAATGAAGGAGGTGCTATGGGAGCATTCCTTGGCATGGGTGTAGGGATGCAGGGTGCTGGCTCATTTATTGGAGCTGCAAGTCAATCTAATCAAAAGCAGATGGAGGATCAGGCTCAGAAAAACGAGCAGGCGCAGCCCAAAAAGGCAAACGAGTGGTTCTGTACAGAATGCGGAGCCAAGAACAGCGGAAAGTTCTGTTCAGAATGTGGATCCAAAGGGCCTGAGAAAAAAGCCTGCACAAACTGTGGGTATATCCCGGAAGGTGCAACGCCAAAATTCTGTCCGGAGTGCGGCAACAAATTTTAGCTGCTGGAGGTAGAAAATGACAACCACAAGTTTTAAGTGTCTGAATTGTGGTGCAGGTATCCACTTCAATCCGGATTATGGGAAATTCAAATGTGAATATTGCCTCAGTGAGTTCACCGAAGAGCAGCTGAACAAGGGCTATATCGATGAAGCGGGAGATATCCCTGCCCATGAGAAGGAACACCTTGTAAATTACCATTGCAACAGCTGCGGAGCCGATCTTGTCACCGATGATACTACCTCTGCTACCTTCTGTTACTATTGCCATAATCCTGTTATTCTGTCAGGGAAGCTGGAGGGAGAGTTCAAGCCAAGGAAGATCATACCCTTCAAAATCAGCAGGGACAGAGCTCAGGAGCTGTTTATGCAATGGGCTGGAAGGAAAAAGTATGTTCCAAAAGACTTTACCAGCCAATCACAGCTTGAAAAGATAACCGGAGTATACCTTCCCCACTGGAGGGTAGAGGCAAATGCACGGCTTGATTTCGTAGGCGAGGGAAGGGAAACGAGAGTCTGGAGAAATGGAAACACAGAATACACTGAGACGAAGAAATATGAGATAGTGCGAAAAGGGAACCTTGAGATAAATAACGCAGGGGCATCGGGCTTTGATAAGATCGATGCAAGGCTTTTAAATGGGATAGGACCATATGACGAGGACGGTGCCATACCATTCTCAATGGGATATCTTTCCGGCTTTTATGCAGAGCAATATAATGTTCCAAGGGAAGATGTCGAGCCTATGGTAAAGCAGGACCTTCAAAAGTATTTTGGCTATATGCTCAGCGAAATCACGGCAGGTTATCAACAGGTTATTCCCCAGAAGAAGGAGATGGAGCTTAATCTTAAAAATTGGCATTTCTCACTTCTGCCTGCATGGATACTGACCTACGGATATAAGGGGAAAACATACGTTTTTGCTGTAAACGGACAGTCGGGGAAATCATTCGGAGACCTGCCGCTTAGCGAGGGCAAGGTTTTCTCAACTGCAGGCTTGATTGCAGCAATAGTATTCAGCGCCCTTGCAATAGGAGGTATGTTCCTATGGTAGCAAATAGAAGATTATTCATACCATTCCTGCTTGTTGCCCTTGTATTTTTTTCAAGCTTATCAGTTGCCGCAGAAGTCGATTTGCTTGTAGTGGATGACGCAATGCTGTTCTCGTCGTCTGAGGAATCCATTCTTGAGGAGTCAGCAGCAGGTCTTTCAGATCAGTACGATATGGATATAGTGATAGTCACAACAAATGATTCTCAAGGCAAAAACTCGAGAGAATACGCTGATGATTACTTCGATTATCAGGGATATGGGAGAGGCAACGATTATTCCGGGATACTGTTTCTGATCGATATGGACAACAGGGAAGCATATATATCTACCTCAGGGAAAGGAATAGTGTATTTGACGGATGAGAGGATAGATAGAATACTGGATGCCGTGGAATCAGACTTATTTGATGGGGACTATTATGGAGCAGCATCCGGATTCCTGAGAAAGACCGAGGAGTATCTCCTGGCGGGAATACCTTCCGACCAACACACAGTGGAGGAAGGCAGTGAGGAAAATAAACTTACTCCCATAGAGGCTGCACTTAGCCTCCTGGCGTCCCTTGGTATCGGAGGAGGCTTCTACGGGTCGGTCAAATCGGGGTACAGGATGAAGAATCCTCCAAATCCATTTTCTTACAGGAATAACAGTATTGTGAATCTTGCCGACAAAGGTGACAGGCTGGTAGATACCTCTGTTACCTCCAGGATAATACCACGAACACCCCCGCCTGGCTCAAGAGGCTCATCCTCCGGCAGAAGCACGGTTCACAGGTCCTCCAGCGGCAGGATGCATGGCGGAGGGGGAAGAAAATTTTAACGACAGTATGGAAGGAGAATATAATGAAAAGCATCGTATCCGCAGAATGGCTTGTTGAAAATCTTGATAAAGAGGGAGTATTAGTGCTTGACGCCAGATCAGAGCTTGGAAATCCAAGCTATGGCTCTGATGCATATAAAGAAGGTCATATAGAAGGAGCTGTCTATGTTTCAGTTGAGGATATTCTAACGGGCGAGGTAAAGAAGCATGGAGGCAGACACCCTCTTCCTGACATGGACGAGTTTGTGATGAATATCAACAAGCTTGGAGTGGACGACAAATCAAGTGTGATAGTATATGATGACGGTGATTTATCTAATGCCTCAAGGCTTTGGTGGATGCTTAAGCTGATCGGCAAAGAGGATGTGAGATTACTTGGCGGCGGGATCAAAAAATGGATCGAAAAGGGATATCCTGTATCCAAGACAATAGCTTATCCAAATCCGGGAGAAAAACTAACAGTAAAAATGAACCCAAGCATAGAGGTTTCCATAGAGGAAGTCAGAGAGGCACTTAAGGATCCAAAATCAGCTGTCATAGATTCGAGAACAGCTGAACGATTCAGGGGAGAGGTTGAGCCCATAGATAAGGTAGCAGGTCATATCCCGGGAGCAGTTAATTACCCATGGACTGATTTGACTGAGGGTGAAAGAGTTCCGGACTTAGATGAGCTTATGGATCATTTCAAACCCTTGAAGGGGTATGATCAGCTGATAGTCCATTGTGGATCCGGTATAACCGGTACTGTGAATGTATTGTTTATGGAAGAGATAGGACTTAAGCCAAAGCTTTATGTAGGAGGCTGGAGTGATTGGATAACCTATCCCGAAAATGAAGTAGCAACAGGAATGTGATCAAGGATAATATTTATGTTTTCATGATAACTCATCTGGGGTATCATGAAAGTATGTTCAACCGGTTGCACAAATGTGCAGCGAACCCAAGGCAAAGGAAGTGGATATGTGAAGAAGCGAGAAAGTGGTATCTTAATGGGGATTTCATCACTTCCCGGGAAATATGGTATTGGAGATTTTGGAAAGGAAGCCTATGGTTTTGTCGACTTTCTCGAAAGGTCAGCTCAGAGCTACTGGCAGATACTTCCTTTGGGACCGACAGGTTTTGGGGATTCACCCTATCAAAGCTTTTCGGCATTTGCAGGGAATCCATACTTTATAGACCTGGACGAGCTGGTGGAGATAGGCTTCCTTGAGAAGTCCGACATTGACTCTGCAGGCTTTGCAGAAGACAGCAGAGTGGATTACAGTCATATATATAAAGAGAAATACAGACTTCTCAGGCTGGCATTTGAAAAAAGCAAGAAAGCCCTTGGGAATACCCTGGCCGAATTCTACGATGATCATAGCTGGTGGCTCAGGGAGTTTTCTGTTTTCATGGCTATTAAGGACAGCCAGGGGGGAAAAGCCTGGTCTGAATGGGATGAGGATTTGAAGCACATCGGCAGCCCTGAGGTCCAGGAATTTGAAAAAAGAGAATCAGACAGGATCGATTTCTGGATATTCACCCAGTACTTTTTCCTGAAGCAGTGGCTGAAGCTAAAGCTTTACGCAAATGATAAAGGGATAAAGATCATAGGCGACCTCCCTATCTACGTTTCAGAGGACAGCTCCGATCTTTGGGCAAACCCCAAATACTTCAAGCTCGATGAGGATCTCAAGCCAAAAACTGTAGCGGGAGTCCCGCCGGATTACTTTACAGCAAAGGGCCAGCTTTGGGGAAATCCCATATACGACTGGAGTGCATTGGAGGAATCAGGCTACGACTTTTGGATCAAAAGGATAAAGCAGAGCATCCTGCTGTACGACACCATCAGGATTGACCATTTCAGAGGATTTGAGTCCTTCTGGGAAGTTCCCTATGGTGCGGAGGATGCGGTAAACGGGAAGTGGACCAAGGGACCTGGAATGAAGCTTTTCAATAAAATTGCCCAGGTATTTGGAGATGTAGATATAATAGCAGAGGATCTGGGGTTTCAGACTGAAGAAGTAGTTGAGCTTATTAAGGCTACTGGCTTTCCGGGCATGAAAATACTGCAGTTTGCCTTTGATCCTGAAGGAGACAATGACTACCTTCCGCACAATCATGACAGAAATTGCATTGTTTATACGGGAACACACGACAACAGGACCGTCAGGGACTGGATAGAGACAGCGCCGAAGGATTCGAGGGAATATGCGATACAGTACCTCAAGCTGGATGACGATGAAGAGGGCTACAACTGGGGTTTGATAAGAGGTGCCTGGGGTACGAATGCCTATCTTGCCATAGCTCAGATGCAGGATTTTCTGGATCTTGGTGAGGAAGGCAGAATGAACGAGCCTGCAACACTGGGTCAAAACTGGACCTGGAGGGTATTGAAGGAGCAGCTTACAGATAAGCTTGCAGACAGGATATCCAGGCTTACCTGGATATATAGGAGGTGTAAGGATGATCAACCACGAGAATCTTAAAAATAGGATCCAGCTATATTCTCAAACAACCTTCGGCTCATCCTTTGAGGAGCTGCTGGACACTGAAAAGTATGTAGTATTATCAAAAGCTTTGATGGAAAATGTACTTCCCTTATGGACTGAGTCAAGGAATGCTCTTGCAGGTAAGAGGCGGGCCTTTTATTTGTCATCTGAGTATCTTATGGGAAGGTTTCTTACCAACAACCTTATTAACATGGGCGCCAAGGAAGAGGTAGAGAAGCTTTTGGACGAGATGGGAATAGAATACGATTCAATCGAGGAGTCTGAAGAGGACCCCGCTCTTGGGAATGGAGGATTGGGAAGACTTGCAGCCTGTTTCCTGGATTCTGCAGCGACCTTGGGCTACCCTCTCGACGGATACGGCATTAGATATGATTTTGGATTGTTCAAACAAAAGATCAAGGACAAGGAACAGGTTGAAGAAGCTGATAACTGGACAAAGTTCGGCGATCCCTGGGGGATCAGAAAGGTAAAGGAAACAGTTCTGGTAGCCTTCAGAGGCAGCGAGATAAGGGCTGTTCCCTACGATTACCCTGTGATCGGGTATGGGCACAAAATGATAAACACCCTTAGACTATGGAAGGCTGAATCACTTGAGGAATTTGATTTCAAGGCATTTAACGACCAGAATTACGATCTTGCTGTCAAAGCCAAGAACGATGCGGAAAATATTGCCAAGGTGCTTTACCCGAATGACTCATATGAGGAGGGGAAAAAGCTAAGGCTAAAACAGCAGTATTTCTTCGTTTCAGCCTCATTACAGGACATAGTAAGGAGATATAAGAAAGAAAACAACAGCATTGAAGGCTTTGCGGACAAACACGCAATTCAGCTGAACGACACTCACCCTGCGGTAGCCATTCCCGAGCTGATGAGGATATTGACAAAGCTGGAGGGAATGGAATGGAACAGCGCATGGAAGATTGTTAAGAACGTCTTCGGTTATACAAACCATACCCTTATGGCAGAGGCGCTGGAGCAGTGGCCGGTAAGGTACTACGAAGAGCTCATTCCACAGATATATGAGATAATCCAGCGAATAAACTACATGCTTCTTGAGGAGCTCGCAGGCTATGGTATTACACATGATCAGTTTCATAAGTATGAGATAATCAACAATGGAAATATCAGGATGGCATGGCTTTCAATCTATGGCTCCAAATCAGTGAATGGCGTAGCCAGGCTTCATACAGACCTGTTGATAAACCAGGAGCTGAGGGATTGGTACAGGCTGTATCCATGGAAATTCAACAACAAGACCAATGGGATAACACAAAGAAGGTGGCTTCTGCAGTCAAATCCAGAACTATCGAGTCTTGTAAGCGAGCTTCTGGGAGGAGATGAGTGGATAACAGATCTCGCAAAGCTAAAAGAGCTGGAGAGGTTCGCATGGGACGAAGCCATCCTCGAGAGGTTCAGAGGGATCAAGCAGCTTAAGAAATCACAGCTTGCAGAGTATATCAAGTACACTGAAGGGGTTGATATTGACCCGGGATCCATCTACGATATTCAGATAAAAAGGCTTCATGAATACAAGAGACAGCTGTTGAATGCACTGCACATTATACATCTTTACTTCCGTATTAAGGAGGATCCTGAGCTTGATATCCATCCAAGGACCTTTATATTTGGTGCAAAAGCTGCACCCGGTTACATCAGGGCAAAGGGGATAATAAGACTTATTAATGATATCAAGGAGCTCGTAAATAACGATCCGGTAGTAAGCAACAGGATAAAGGTAGTATTTGTACAGAATTACAGGGTTTCCTATGCTGAAAAGCTGTTCCCTGCGGCAGATGTATCCGAGCAGATCTCAACTGCCGGTAAAGAAGCATCAGGAACAGGAAACATGAAATTTATGCTGAATGGTGCACCTACTCTTGGAACCTATGATGGTGCCAACATAGAGATAGTAGAGGAAGCAGGTGAGGAGAACAACTACATCTTTGGACTGCGGGTCGAGGATATAAAGGCTATTGGAGATACCTACGATCCCAAGGAAGTCTATAACAACAACCCAAACCTGAAGCGTGCCCTGGACTCTCTGGTCGATGGGACCTTCAAAGACGACACGGGAGTTTACAGAGAGATATACAATTCACTATTATACGGAGCTGACTGGCACAGGCCAGATAACTACTATGTGCTAAAGGACTTTGAAGAATACAGGCTTGCACAGGAAAAAATCGACAGAGATTACAGGAACAGCATTGAATGGGCTAGAAAATGCTGGTTGAATTTGGTAAATTCGGGTAAATTTAGTTCTGATAGGACAATTGAGGAATACTCAAGGGAAATATGGAGCATAGAAAAAATATAAACTCCGAAGGGCTATGCCCTTCGGATGAAATATGGATTTAATAAGGGGACATCATCCCCAGTTAAATTATATTTTTTGTTTCATGCAACCGTATGCACAAAGAATAGGGGGAAAGAAAATGAAAAAAAGATTCACATTGGCGTTGATCCTGGTTTTGGCAATGACTATCACAGCATGTTCACCAAAGGCACCAGAGCCTGCACAACCAGGTCCTGAGACTCCTGCAGTAGAAGGAAGTACTGCTACCATATCTGTACAGGTGGAGTCAAGCTGGAGAGAATATTATGAAGCAGCAGTAGCAAGAGTAATGGAAAAGAATCCTGGTGCGACGATAAATCTTATCGAAACAGGCTCCTTTGATCACCTGGAAGTTTTGGATGCTACAGATGTTACAAATCCTGATGTTGCTGATGTTTTTGCAATTCCTGCAGACAGGATATATGGCTTGTCCAATAATGAGGCACTTGCTCCACTTGATGTAAAGATGATGGCAGAAAATATTGGCGGTTTTTCAGATTACGATGCAGGTCTTGGAGGAAATCTAAGAGTAGATGGCGAGTATCTTGCGTTCCCGATGAATATCGAGACGCTTGTAACCTTCGTAAATACCGCTAATGCTGCATCCAAAGGAATAGACATATCAGGTCCGGTGGAATTGACCGAGCTGGAATATACTGATATGCTGCTTCCAGCCTTTGATGCCTGGTTTGGAGTAACCTTTGCAAATGCGGGCGGTATTGAACTCCTCGGACATGATGCACAGGGCAACCTTTTCTCCGACTTCACAAAGGAATTCAGTGAACTGAACGAACAGCAAAAGGCCGTTTTTACAGCTCTATATGATTATTGGAAACAACACTACACTAATGGGACCCCGATGTGGGACGCAGAAGCAGCCTGGGGCTATATGGACACTGAGTTTTCAACCGGCGGCCAGACAGCATTAAGAATTGAAGGTCCATGGTCCACAGGAAGCTTATCAGCACTTGCTGGTAATGGAGCTGACCTTGAGGTAATCCCAATAAACCAGATAACTGTAAAGGGTTATCCTCTCGCTCACTGGAAAGGTGGATGGGGGTTGGCAATAAACTCAAGAAATGAAGGCGATGAAGATAAAATGGCTCTTGGAATGGCAATGATCGAAGAGATCGTGAATCCGGAGTTTGCGGTAGACTTCTTTAAGGCAACAGGAAAAATCCTTGAAAACGTATCTGTCGACCAATATATGAATTCCGACCTGTCTGAAACCGATAAAAAGGTAATTTCAGCAGTGCTTGAATCCTATGAGGCAGCTCCTGCAAGACCGTTGTTCACAGAATGGGGATCAGTTTGGGATACCTGGAAGAACGGACTACTTTCCTGGTCCGCAAATAATCCGCAAACAGTCGAAGATGCATATTCAGCTATGAAGGCATCCTTTGACGCCATGATGGCAAACTACTAAGATAATAACTTTGGGAATAGGGATAAACCCCTATTCCCAAAACTTTAAACCAGGGATGTGAAGAGATGGAAAACAAGAGAGCCCTCGATCGGAGAGGCTTTTATATTATTGCTGGAATTTGTGCTCTATTGATACTTTTCAACTCCCTTGAAGCCGCTGCGAAGGTCAAGGACGTGGAAATGTTCAATAAATGGTTCCAGGAGACCTACATGGGCGAACAAATAACCGAGTCCAATTTTCAGGAGTATCTTGTCAGCAACATGGCTGAATATTTTTTGAAAACAGCATTTCCGGTTTCAATAGCACTAACTGCATATTTTGCTATCGGGAAATCCAGGGTATTTGGAGCAATGGTCTATGTTTGGCTGGTCATCTCCTTGGGAGGATTCATATACCACCTTCTCCAATGGGATTTTTACTCAATATTTTATTACATAGGAATAGTTCTTTATATTATACTAATTGTGAAGACATATTCTATCGCTTTACTTGGTACCTACAATTCATCTGAGGGTGGTGATTGATTTGGGTAAGTTCAACAGATATCTGTATGATGAGATAGGAAGGGAATATAAGAGAAAAAACCTATACTTAGCTGAGTTGGCAGAAATAGACGAGCTGCTGGATAACAAGGATGTGGATAAGCCCGGCCTGAGGAAAAAGAGAAGAGACCTTATAACTGGAAGGGATAAGCACCCATATATTATCCAGCTTAAGGAGTTAAGCAGAAACGAAAGGGAATTCAAAAAACGGTTGAAAAGTGAAGTGAACTCCTTTTCAAGAACCATTTCGGGCGAGCTGGACAGAAATGAGAGAAAGCTTAAACTGAGGTTCCTTGCCAGTGAAAGGGCAGCTGATTTTTACAGGGAATACAAGGACATCAGCTACGATGCTGAATTTAATTACAGGAAGGCTGAACTTGAAAGAACACAGCTGCCAGGGATCCTCGATAATATCAAAAAAATCAAGGATGAGCTTATTGAATTGGAGAATCTAAAGAGAGCAGCTGATCCATCTGAGGAGGCATTAAAAAAATCCGAGTATGAATCCTTCAAATCCTCTCAGAAAAAGACAATTAAAGAAGAAATAGCAAGGATAAAAGTGTTGAGGAAGGAAGGTACCATCTCCAGGAAAGCTGAGGCCAATTTGGTTCGGGAAGCTAAGCAGAGAAGCAGAAACTCAGTGAAACTGAAGGAGCTTGAGATCCCAACAAAGGGTATAACAGATCAGCTTAAGAGCAAGAATATCGAGTTGAGGAATTCAACCAAACAGAGCCTGAAGATCCTAAAAAGCGACATAGCAGATCTAAGAAAGGTGACTCCTGTAGAGGTTGAAAAAACCAAGCCATTCATATCCTTCGTTACTCTATTGCTGCCAGGTTTGGGACAGGCCTTGAATGGCCAGCTTGGAAAAATGGCGGTTATGATATTCGGTTCATTATTCATATACCTGATTGCTATACCCTATGCCTTGGGCTATGGAAATTATCAGGGTGAAGGTATTGCTGGTCTTATCAGCCTGGCAGAAGGCGGTGCAAGGATAGACAAATCCCTCATATTCATGATCGAAGGAATCGTTTCCATATTTCTTTTACTTCTGGCAGCACTTGTGCTGTATGTTTCCTTCTCAGACGTATACAGGGTTGAAACTGGAAAGATAAAGGGAATAAGACCAAAGTCATGGTTTGAAAACAAGAGGTCATTGTTTGAAGAAGGTTTTCCATACGTAGCCTCTATGCCTGCAATGATCATAATACTATTCATTGTTCTCGTTCCTGTTATTACAACCTTCCTTCTGTCCTTTACAAACATGGATCCACAGCATCAGTCTAAATTCAGCTGGATAGGTATACAAAACTACAGACTCATAGCTCTGGGAGAGGGGCTTGCGGGAAGCGTATTCTGGCTGATACTTGTATGGACACTGATATGGACCTTGGCAGCAACCACTCTGTCCATACTGATAGGCTTCTTTATGGCTCTTTTAGTAAACAACGAACGCGTGAAAGGGAAGAGATTCTTCCGTACCATATACATCCTTCCATGGGCAGTTCCTGCGTTCATAACAATAATGTACTTCAGCATAATGACAGCTCCGGGAGGCTCGATAACTGAACTACTGGCAGGGATATTCAATACCAGGATAGAGATAAAAAACAACACTCTCCTTACCAGAACAGCCTTGATCCTTATACAGGGATGGCTGGGAAGTGCCTATGTATTCCTGTTGACTACCGGAGTACTCCAGTCCATACCCTCTGATCTGTACGAAGCAGCAGATATCGACGGAGCCACTGCCTGGGACAGGATGATCAGGATCACTGTACCACTGGTGCTATTCCAGATATCACCCCTATTAGTGACCCAGTACACCTTCAACTTCAATAATTTCAGTGTGATCTTCCTTTTCAACGAAGGAGGTCCCTTTAATCCTCAACGATACGGAAACCTGGCTGGTTCGTCAGACCTGTTGATATCATATATCTACAAGCTGGCTATAATGAATCAGTATCAGGCCATTGGTGCAGCCATTACAATCTTCATATCCCTGGGGCTGATGGTTTTCGCTTACCTCGGATTCAGAAATTCTAAGGGTTTTAAGGAGGGCAGACTATGAAAAAGGATAAAATTTACCTCTCGGACAAGCCTCCTCTGACGCCTCTGGGTAGAGTCGGCCTCGGCATGACCTATGCAGTGCTCGCTGCATGGGCAGCGGCTATAATTTGGCCATTGTTGCAAATGGTCATATCAGCCTTCAACGGCAAGCAGCAGCAGTATATTATGGCAAACACCAACTTCGAGTTTTCCACCAGGCACTTTGAGTATTTATTCACTGAGACACTCTTTCTAACCTGGGTCAAGAACACGCTCTTTATTGCGGGAACAACAGCTGTACTGACGCTCATTGTGGTCTCATTTACAGGCTATGCATATTCAAGGTACAGATTCAAGGGGAGAAGGGCATCCCTTATGGCAATAATGCTGATACAGACCATCCCAACCTTCGCAGGGATCACAGCCTTCTTCACTATGCACTCCATAGCATCGGCAATCGTACCTCAGTTTACAAGACAGATGATGCTTATATTGATCTACACCGGAGGGGGAATAGCCTCAAATACCTTCATCCTTAAGGGCTATATCGATTCAGTTTCCACTGAGCTTGATGATGCTGCAAGGATCGACGGCTGCTCAAACTTTGACGTATACAGACTCATAATCATGCCTATAGCCAGGCCTATGCTAACAATAATAGCTCTTTGGTCGTTCATAGGTCCGTTCATGGATTACCTTATGGCAAAGGTTTTGCTCACAAATCCTCAATCCTACACCCTTGCCACCGGATTATTCACTCTGGTCAGTGACTTCAGGACGATGAACCAGCCAGCCTTCGCTGCAGGAGGATTGCTGACGGCAATTCCAATCGTTTCATTGTTCATTGTGCTTCAGAAACAGCTGGTATCAGGCTTGACCAGCGGCTCAGTAAAAGGATAGGAGGAGAGTTTATGAAGGTCATACTAAAAAATATAGGGAAAAAATATGAGGGAAGAGAAGAGTTTACTCTCAGGAACATAGACCTTGAAATAGATGACAGGGAATTCTGTGTAATACTGGGTCCGTCAGGCTGCGGAAAAACCACCCTTTTAAGGATGATCGCAGGACTCAACTCCATCACTGAGGGAGACCTTATGTTCGACGACAGAAGGGTAAACACGGTTCCACCCAAGGACAGGGACATAGCTATGGTTTTTCAGTCATATGCGCTTTATCCGCATATGACGGTATATGACAACATGGCGTTTTCCCTTGCCATGAGAAAGGAGAGCAGGAAGCTTATTGATGAGAGAGTCAGGGAGGCAGCGGAGCTTCTTCAGATAGAAAACAACCTTTATGCCAAACCCGCAGACATATCCGGCGGACAAAGACAGAGGGTTGCCTTGGGAAGGGCGATCGTCAGAAAGCCCAAGGTATTCCTTATGGATGAGCCGCTTTCAAATCTGGATGCAAAGCTGAGAGAACACATGAGAGTTGAGCTTGTCAGGATCCACAAACAGCTGGGAACAACGACCATATATGTCACCCATGACCAGACAGAGGCAATGACAATGGCAAATAAGATCATATTGCTGGACAAGGGCAAGGTCCAACAGGTTGGAACACCTGATGAATTCTACAACAAGCCTGTAAATATTTTCGTGGCGAGGTTTATCGGGTCACCGACTATGAATATCCTGGAGGGTGAATACAAAAACGGCAGGTTTGTATCCAATAATAATACAATCAAACTTACCCCTTTCGAGGAAGACAGAGAAAGCCTTTCTGCTTTTGAAGGCAAGAGGATATCCATGGGAATAAGGCCGGAGAGATTCGTCAGTGACGATACCTATGAGGATATCTTCAATGCCAAGGTCGACGTCATAGAGATGCTTGGAAAGGAAAAAACCATATTTGCAAAACTTGAGGACGGAACAGATCTGGTAATATCTGTACCTGGTCATCATGAGTTCACAGAGGGTGAAAGCCACAGCTTCGGATTTGATAAAAGTGCGATCCACTTCTTCGATTCAGAGACTGGAATTCGTATCAATCCATGATTTAGGGAGTGGATGCCATGAGAGAAATCAAGAGGATAACCATTAGAGATGTGGCAAGGATGGCGGGTGTTTCACCCTCCACAGTATCCCGTGTCGTATCAGGTAATCCGAGGATCAGCATAGAAACAACTGAAAGGGTCATTAAATGCATGGAAAAAATGGGATACCATCCAAATGCGATTGCCAGATCCCTTGCAAGCAGCATCTCAAGCACAATAGGCCTTGTAATGCCCCAGGGACCAGGGGAAGCATTGTCAAATCCCTTCTTTCCAGAAGCACTGAGCGGTATAATAAGAACCTCGTCAGAGATGGGATACGACATATTGCTGGTGTCGCATCATGGCGATGAGGACGGGCAGGTTAACGCCATAAAAGCCATGATAAATGCCTCCAAGGTAGACGGGATTCTCCTTATGACGAGCAGAAAGGACGACAAGTCCATAGCTTATCTCGATTCCGTAGACTTCCCTTATTCAGTCATAGGATCTCCGGACAATGGACAAATGAGCTTTAACCATGCTGATAATGATAATATAATGGCTGCGTATGAGCTGACAAGCTATATGATAAGCAAGGGCTTCAGAAGGCTTGTATTGATATCCGGAGGCAAAGAGCTTACAGTTACAAGAATGAGGATAACGGGCTTCAGAAAAGCCCTCGAGGAATCCGGGATCCCGTACACTGACGACCATATACTCGTAGGAAAATTTGATGAGGAGACAGGTTATAACTTTGGCAAGAGGATATCTGATCCAGTAAACAGAATAGATGGTATCATTGCAACAGACGACGTGCTGGCATTTGGCGCTGCGACGGCTCTTCTTGAAAGCGGCTTGAGGATCCCTGAGGATGTTGCCGTTTCAAGCTTTAATAACAGCGTATTGTCAAGAAGATGCAACATTCCAATCACCTCCATAGAGATCAATCCCGGAAGACTGGGCGAGGAATCGGTAAAGCTTGTCATTGATTCAATTTTGAATGGAACAAGGGGAAAAAGCGTAATCGTGCCTTACCAGCTACACAAACGTGCATCCACAGAGGGCTTCACTAAATAGTGCAGTATATTTATAATTTTCACACTTTATTTGACTCTGTTACGCATTTTATATTGAAAGTAATGATTAAGCGTGTTAATATCTAATTATGGTATGCTATTTTATAATTTATTGTGGGGGATACTATGGATCACAAACTGATGGAAGACAATTTAAGAAAAATTGAAGCGGTTGTGTCCAGCAAGATAGTAGTTGGTGAGGACAATCAAATCGACGAGGTCCACATTGTTTCAAACGGGCACAGAGGTGCCAAACAGATTGCCAGAGATATCCAGTCCGTTCTTCTTGCTACATACAACGTAGATATTGACCACAAGAAAATAAGCATAGCCCAGATTCCGGATGAAATGATCCAAAGGAACAGCTGCCGGGTAAAGCTTAACGGAGTATCCCACGATACCTTCGGAACAAAGGCGACAGTAAGGGTCAATCTATCCAAGAAGGAAGACGAATACGTTCACTCCAGGACAGGCGTAAATACTGTGCGAAATGTAGACAGGATGCTTGTTGAGAGCACTCTTGCTGCGGTACAGGATGCTTGCGGCTTTGAGGATGCCTTTATCTTCGAGGATGTCAGACAGATCCAGATATCCGGTGGAGCTGTAGTCATCGTATGCGTTACCGGGATTTGGAACGACACAGAGCAAAGACTTTCGGGCTCCTGCGTGGTAAAGAATGATTATCACGGAGCAGTTGTAAAGGCGACTCTTGACGCTGTCAACAGGTTTTTAACAAAGTAGAGATCAATGCCGGCTAATTTTTTAGTTTTAATGAGCGGAGCGAATATAGCATGCTGAACTAGCGGACAGCAGAGTACTCTAAGAGGAGGCTATATTCGATGAAAAAAGTTATCGGTGCATTTATGAGCATTCTAGCATTGGTTCTGGCAGCAGGCGCAAATTTCTCACTGATCTAACTATACATGAAGCATAAAACTAGCCGGCATTATCTATATAAGGAGAGATAGGCATGGGGATCAATACTAAAACCAAAGTATACCTTGGATTCCTTGTGGCTTTGGCGATAACATTGTACATATATCTTGCTCTCAACTTCAGCCTGGGACCTGTTGGTCTTCTGGCTTTTTGGTCAATACTTGCAATAGTTGTTGAGTCACTTTTAATACCCTTGCCTAACAATATCATTGGAGTTTCTGTTGGCTATGCAATAAATATTGCCACGATAATCATTGGGGGACCGCTTCTTGCGACCACAGTGGCAGGACTTGGTTTTCTATGCAGAGCACCTAAGATTGCAGGAAGGGGATATGTCCATATCCTTAATTTACCTCCCCATAAATCAGTATTCAATGTTTCGCAAAGCATCATTGTTACCGCACTCATAAGTTTGATATATATTTCATTCGGTGGAAAAGTAGGAGTATTTTCATTGATCCCTACTATTTTGATATTGTTAACAGGTGTAGTAATTAATACGTCAATAATTTCTGGATTTTTGTCTATTTCTGGTAATTCCAGATTTATAAATACATGGATCGCCAATATTAAGGGAGTTTTTCCAAGCGCAGTAGCAGTAGGGACAATGGGTATCATAATAGCCCTGGCGTTTATTGGATATGGGTATGGTGCCGTTATTCTGTTCTTTGGACCTCTCCTTTTGGCAAGGTATTCCTTCAAGCTGTATATAGAGATGAGAAATCTATACCTTTCAACCATCCAGGCGTTGAATAAGACAGTAGAGGCAAAGGACCCATACACAAGCGGTCATGCAAACAGGGTGGAGAAATTCGCGGTAGAGCTTGCAGAAGCATATCATCTTCCATTTGAGAGCGTTCAAAACATAAAGACAGCTTCTATTCTTCACGATATAGGGAAAATTGGTATCAACGACAGCATACTGAACAAGGCCACAAGGCTGTCACAGGAAGAATTCCATGAGATAATGAGGCACCCAAGCATAGGTGCGGATATAATAAGCAAGGTAGACTTCCTCAAGGACATAACGACTATTGTCAAGCATCACCATGAAAGGTTCGACGGGAAGGGATATCCGGATGGCCTACACGGCGACGAGATACCAATAGAGGCGGCTATACTGACAATCGCGGATTCCTATGATGCAATGACCTCCGACAGACCATACAGAAAAGCGCTGACTCAGGAGGAGGCTTTTGAAGAGCTTAAAAGAAATGCAGGAACACAGTTTCATCCTCAGCTGGTAGAAACCTTTATTTCAATAATGAACCATTAGGTGATCCCATGTTTCTGGAGCCTTCTGTTTTATCCATTGCCCTGGCTAAGCTTAGGGGCGGAAAAATAAAAAATCTCGAAAAAGTAAGCATCAAGGGCTATTGGATGTTCATTCTCGCAGCTATCCTTCAGGGAGCGCTCTCGTTCGGCAAGCTGTATAAGCTTCCACTGGTAGAAAGATTGACGGGCGACTGGCTTGTATATGTAATGCTTATAACATACACCGTAATGCTTATTACTGTAATAATCAACTATGAGAAAAGCTACATGAAGCTGTTTTTCATAGGTCTCTTGCTCAATATGGCGGTGATCCTTTGGAATGACGGCAGAATGCCTGTATCCATGGATGGTATACAAGGTATAGGCCAGGAAACTGTGCTGCCGGATCGGGAAATGGATATCAAGCATGTAGCCGTGGATAAGGATACAAGGCTTGTTTGGCTGGCAGACATAATTCTTATACCAAAGCCCTATCCGCTTCCTAAAATAATCAGCATAGGAGACATATTTATCATGGGTGGAGTGTTTCTTTTTTTTCAAAAGGAAATGCTGGCATCAAAACGCAGTTGACAATCCCAAGCACTTCCTGTATAGGTTGAAGTGGTTGGGATATTTTTTGGAGGTGGGTCATGCAAACTAAGGCAGTAGTATTGGGAACCAATTATTTTATAGGACTTACTATCATAAGAACATTGGGCTACGAGGGAGTAAAGACCATCGCAGTGGATTACCTCGAAGAGGCCCTTTATGGCTCAAAGTCAAAGTATCTGGGCGCTCACTATTTAGCTCCAAGCTTTCGGGAGGATCCACAGGGTTATATCGCTAAGCTAATTGAGATCGCATCAAAGGAGGATACAAAGCCCCTTCTTTTCCCCAGTGCCGATCCATATGCCGAGTTTATTGACGAACATCTGGACATACTTAAAGAACACTTTCTGATTCCCATGAAGGAAAAAGGTCTCTGGACGAGCGTAATGAAAAAGGAGAGTCTTTTCCATCTTGCAATAGAGCATGGCATGCCTGTCCCCGAGACGATAGAAGCACCGGACCCAAACCTGGCAGACAGGGTTGAAGCAGAACTTGGATATCCATGCATTGTTAAGCCTGTGGATTCTCCTGCCTTCGTTGCAAAGTTCAGAAGAAAGGTACTTTATTGCAATAATCGCGACGAGCTTTTAGATGCAGTGGGAAGAGCGGAAAATGAAGGGCTGAAGGTAATAGTCCAAAGAATAATCCCAGGCTTCGATGACCATATGTATACCTTTGATTTTCATGTGGATCAAAGTGGCAGGATATCACATTGGGCTACCTGCAGAAAGCTGAGACAGTTTCCAATAAACTTCGGTGCTTCGGTATATACTGAGCAAAGGTACATCCCCGAACTTGCTGAGCTTGGGATCCCATTTATTGAAAAAATCGGCTACAGAGGTTTTGGAGAGATAGAGTTTAAGAAGGATGAAAAGACCGGGAAATTTTACATGATCGAAATTAACACAAGGACTACTACTCTGAACTATCTTCTATACAAAGCGGGCATCAACTTCCCATACGTTTGCTACAGAGACATGACGGGAGACCCCCTTCCTGACAAAGCTGTAAAGGAGGATACAGGATATGTGTTCCAGTATTTGTTTGAGGACATTCTTGCTTGCAGGGATTATATGAGAAAAGGACAGCTAACAGCCTGGGAGATACTTAAATCACTGTTCAGAAAGAAAGCTCCTGCCATTTGGAGTCTGGACGACCCCATGCCTGCATTAAGCTACACGGGAACATTAATTGGAAAGACAGTCAAGAGACTGCTTCGGTAGGAGGAATATATGAGGCTAAACAAGCTCCTTGAGGGAATTGAAATATTGGAAACCAGGAATGCACTTGCTTCTGATGTCAAGGGTGTCGCTTATCACTCAAAGAGAGTGGAAGAAGGATATATATACGTTGCGATCAAAGGATACAAGACTGACGGTCATCTTTATATCGGTGAAGCGTTGGAAAAGGGTGCTATAGCAGCAGTCGTTGAAGAATTTTCAGACCTTCCCATACATCAGATAAGGGTTGCAAATTCCAGAGTCGCTTTATCAAGGCTTGGTGCGAACCTGTATGGCCATCCATCAAAATCCATAAGAACGGTGGGGGTAACTGCAACAAACGGCAAGACGACTACTACCTTTATTCTGGACAGGATGTTCGAGCTGGCTGGGTTCAAATCGGGCGTTATTGGAAGCGTTCTTAATAAGACAGGCGGAAGGATCGAAACAGCAGAGCTTACAACACCGGAAAGCCTTGATCTCCAGGATTTATTCTCGGAAATGCTGGGAAATGGGATCACCAGGGCATCCATGGAGGTATCCTCTTCAGCTCTCGAGCTGTACAGGACCAACGACATCGATTTTGACATAGTGTCCTTTGCCAACTTCAGCAGAGAACACATCGATCAGCACGGGAGCTTCGAAAGGTACTGGGAGGTCAAATCGAGCCTTATAAGAAATGCAAAGGGATCCGCTATAGCAGTGTTGAATGTTGATGATGAAAAGATAGCAAGTCTTCGTGAGCAGACAAAAGCCAAGGTTGTTACCTATTCTATTAACGGGGATGACGGCGACATATTGTGCAAAGGTGTAAGACTTGTAAAGGGCAGGGCAAATTATCAGGTCATTGTTAAGAAGGATATCGATCTTGGAGAAGTCACAATAAAAAAGGGTGACTTCAACATAAGCCTTGGAATTCCCGGATACCATTCCGTAGAGAATGCTATGGCTGCAACGGTCATAGCTCTTGCAGACGGTATCCCGGTAAATATAATTATAGATGCTCTGAATAGCTTCAAGGGAGTTGAACGTCGTTTTGAATTTATCTTCGAGGATGATTTCATAATAGTTGACGATCACTTTGCCAACGTCAAAAATATAAACAGCACTTTAAGTACTCTTGCGGATATGGAGAGAAACAAGCTCCACATTGTCTATGCAATAAGAGGCAACAGAGGGACAACCGTGAACAGGGAAAATGCAGAAGCCTTGGTGTACTGGAGGGAGAAGCTTGGGCTGAACGATCTTGTTGCCACGAGGAGCATTGGAGCAGTTGGATGGAAGGACGAGGTAGCACCTGAGGAAGAGCAGGTCTTCAAAGAAGTGATCAGTCAGACAGATCTTCGTCTGAAGGTTTTTGATACACTCGAGGAAGCTATAGGAGACGTACTTAAGAGAGTGGAGAAAGACGATATTGTTCTTTTGGCTGGCTGTCAGGGAATGGATCGTGGAGCAAGAGCCGCATTTGACCTAATTGCCGGAATTCGACCTGAAATCGACAGGGAAAAGCTGTATTATCCTCTTGAAAGAAGAATATCAGAGCATATGGACCAGCTGTAAAAAATTGTTTGGAAATTCGCGCTGTTATGTTAAACTTATGTTGTGTAAGTTCGACCCCATGGGATCGACTCTTGGGAACATAAAGAAGAATTGAGGGGGAAGTGTTTTGGATCTTAAGTCTAAAATCAGGGAAATAGAAGATTTTCCAATAAAGGGAGTAAGCTTTAAGGATATAACGACTCTCACCAGAGATAAGGATGCATTCAACCAAGCAGTTTCAAGCATGATAGATGATCTGAAGGATAAAGAAGTTGATTACATCGTGGGACCTGAGGCCAGAGGATTCCTGTTTGGTGCCGCAGTCGCATACGGTTTGGGAGTTGGATTCGTCCCCATAAGAAAACCAGGGAAGCTTCCCGGTGAAACAACAAGCTTTGAGTACGAGCTTGAATATGGTACAAACACCCTTGAGATCCATACCGAATCAATCAAGAAGGGTGACAGGATCGCGATCGTAGATGACCTTCTGGCAACAGCAGGGACAGTTATGGCCGCAACCAAGCTGATCGAGTCTCTTGGCGGAAACGTTGTGGCTCTTGAGTTCGTTATAGAACTTACCTTCCTGGGAGGAAGAGAGAAACTTGAAGGCTATCATGTCAACTCATTGGTAAAATACGACTGATCGGGTGTGACTGAAAGCAAATCACTTTGGAGGGATAAACTATGTGTGGTATAGTTGGTTATGTAGGAGCAGGAAATGCTCAGGACATCATCCTCGACGGCTTGTCAAAGCTTGAGTACAGAGGCTACGACTCTGCAGGGATTTCCATAATAGAGAGCGGGAAAATGAAGACCAGGAAGCTGTCAGGCAGACTTGGGGTCCTGGCTGGAAGCCTTGAAAAGGATCCCATAAGTGGAACTATAGGCATGGGTCATACAAGATGGGCAACTCATGGTGCGCCAACCGACGACAATGCCCATCCTCATACGAACGGGAAGGGTACAATAGCCGTTATACACAACGGTATAATAGAGAACTACAGGCCTATAAAGGATGAGCTTCTTGCCTTGGGCTATAAATTCAAGTCCGAAACAGACACAGAGGTTATCGCCCATCTGCTGGATCACTATTATGAAGGAGATCTTCTTCAGGCCGTTTTTAAAACAGAGGCCAGACTCAGAGGAGCATATGCACTGGTAGTAATGTGTGAAAGCAGTCCCGATGAGATAATCGCCATCAGACATGAGAGCCCAATAATACTTGGTGTTGGCGAAGGAGAAAACTTCATAGCATCTGATATTCCCGCAATACTAAAGTACACAAACAAGGTAGTATATATTGAAAATAAGGACATAGTAAGACTCACCAGATCAGGATATGAGATATTTGGAGAGGACAGAAAAAGGATCGACAGACAGGTAAGAACAATCGAGTGGGATCTTGAATCGGCAACCAAGGAAGGCTACGAGCACTTCATGCTGAAAGAGATTTATCAGCAGCCTTCAGTCATATCAGAGACAATAAACAGAAGACTTGATGAGAACGGAAGCTTATTCCTCGAAAACATAGCAATCGATGAGGATACTATAAAACTGATCAACAAGATATATGTGGTTGGCTGCGGTACAGCATACCATGCAGGACTTGTTGGAAGATATCTTCTTCAGGAATTCCTGAAGGTGGATGCACAGGCTGAGATAGCATCTGAATTCAGATATTCTGACCACTACATCGATGATAAGACTCTGGTAGTCATTGTAAGTCAATCTGGTGAGACGATGGATACCATCGGTGCATTAAAGGCTGCCAAGGCGAAGGGTGCAAGGATACTGTCGATAACCAATGTAGTTGGGAGTTCCATAGCAAGGGAATCCGATGACATATTCTACACATGGGCAGGGCCTGAAATAGCTGTCGCATCAACAAAGGCCTATACCACTCAGCTCACAGCATTCTATATACTGGCTCTTTACTTTGGAAAGCTTAAGGGTACTCTGGAAGACAAGTGCTATGATGAGATCCTGGCTGAGCTAAAGACTCTCCCCGGCAAGGTGGAGGCTTCCCTTCCGGCATTTGCTGAAAAGGCAAAAGCAGCCGCTCAGGAGATTAAGGACAGCAAATCAATATTCTATCTGGGAAGAGGACTTGATTACTACACAGCCCTCGAGGGAGCATTGAAGCTGAAGGAAATATCCTATATCCACACTGAAGCATTCCCTGCAGGTGAGCTGAAGCATGGCACCATAGCTCTTATAGAGGAAGGAACTCCTGTAATTGCAGTTGCCACACAGCAAAGCATATATGAAAAAATGGTTTCTAACATCAAGGAGGTAAAGGCCAGAGGAGCTGTTGTTACCGGAATCACGAGAAAGAGGAATACGGACCTTTCCGAGGTAGCAGATACAGTGATATATCTTGAGGAGAGCTTCAATATATTCATGCCTTTATTGTCTGTGGTTTATCCGCAGTTGTTGGCATATTACACATCCCTTGCAAAAGGAAATGACGTGGACAAGCCGAGGAACCTCGCAAAATCGGTTACTGTTGAATAGGGAAAAAGCCGCTTGAGCGGCTTTTTTTAATGGTTACACTTTTGAAATGACCTGATTAAACATTAATCACAGACCTAAAAAATTATAGACTTCCTTTACTGAGTATAAGGTTCATATAAGCGATGACATTTCTTTTCTCTTCCTCGCTCAGTTTCCCATAAGCATCCAGGAGCATCTTTTCGTCTGTACCAAGATACTGAGGGGTCTTCTCCCGAAAAACATCAGCGGAGGGAGCTTCCATCGGGAGGCTTCCGGTAAGCATCCAGTCAATGTTTATCTCCAGCACCTTTTTAAGAAGCATAAGGGTATTGGCTGATGGAGCGAATTTGTCATTTTCGAGATCGCTCAGGTTTCCTGTTGACAAGCCGGTAAGATCCCTAACCTCTATGAGCGACAATTTCTTTGCTTTTCTTGCAGATCTGATCCTTTGCCCTATGGTGGACACTTTAACACCTCCAGGTTTTCTGACATCAGAGATTTTAAGTCATTTTGTATTGACAGTATCTGACATCTGAGATATCCTATAATTAAGATAGTTAATCATACTAAGCCCATTCTACCACATAAATCAGCAAAAAGAGAATAGAAATTCTTTTTAGGGATGTGATTTTTAATGAAAAGGAGAAAGTTGACCCCATTTGGAGAAAAAGTGAAACGAAAGCTCGTCGAGGTTAACATGACCCAGAAGAAGCTGGCGGAAGCATTGGGAACCTCAGAGGTATATCTTAGCATGATACTTTATGGAGAAAGGTCAGGTAAAAAGTATATACCAGGTATAAATCAAATTTTAGAGCTGTAAATGGATTGGTCTTCGTATATGAGTATCGGAGACCATCGTTATTTTATAATACTCTTGCATGATTAATAGTGTCAGTGGTAATATAAGTGTGACTATTTATTATGGGGAGCATTGAGAATGAATAAGAAAAGATCGATTTTAGTTTCACTTTTACTGATATCAATACTGATGATCACAGGATGCAGCCAGGGAAAGACTGAGGAGATATTTCCTTCCCGCGACATCAACGGGATCATCCAATGGGGTGCAGGAGGAGGTACGGACATTATTTCCAGGTCATTGACGCCTCACGTTGAGGCTCAGCTTGGGAAGACAATAGTTCTGCAGAACATGACCGGCGCTACCGGTGCAATAGCTGCTCAGTATGTATATGGTCAGCCTGCAGACGGCTATACTCTTCTTTATGGAGCTGAGAATCCTCAGTTGTACGAGGTAATGGAAATATCTGAGCTAAGCTATGATGATTTTGAACCGATAATCGTAATTGGAAGGGAGACTGCAGTGGTTGTAACTACTGAAAGCTCAGGAATAGATTCTCTCGACCAGCTATTGGATAATGCATCTGATTCTCCGGGGACAATTAAGCTTGGAACCACAGGTCCTGGAGGACTGCCTTATGTCGTTGCCGCTCTTTTTAATGCCGTCGATAAAGCGGAATTCAACCAAATACCCTTCGATGGAGATGGACCTGTTGTAACTGCACTACTCGGGGGGCATGTAGATGTAACAGTGACAAAGCTTTCAGCAGTCAAGGAGCTGGCATCTGCCGGTGAGGTAAAGATCCTGGGAAGCATATCCGAGGAGCCGATAACCGGTTACGAGGAAATACCTGCAATAACAAGCACCAGACCTGAATACTCAAAATATCTTCCTTGGGGTCCATTTTACGGTGTTTATGCAAAGAAGGATACTTCGCCTGAGATAATTGAAATCCTGAAGAATGCTTACCTCAAAGGATTCCAAAATGGTGAGTTCCAGGAATTCCTATCTGAAAGTGCCATAACACCTATGGGCATTTCAGGAGACGAAGCAAGAGACTTTCTGGAAAACTGGAAAAAGGTATCATCCTGGCTGCTTTACGATGCAGGAGGAGCAAAAATATCACCTGAGGAGATTGGCATAGAAAGAGTAAATCCGTAGGCTGTGATAACAATGAAGAAATCAAACCATAAAAAGAATGCCATGATAATTTTTGCCCTTGGGCTTTTCAGCCTTGGGGCTTTTTGTCTTTCAATAATTATGTTTATAAAAGACCCGACAATTGCCTCTGCAGGTGCATTGCCTCTTGGAATATCAACCCTTATGCTGATTATCAGCATTTATCTATACATAACACAGCCGGATGGCGAAGGAAAACTCAGGATGGAACCCCGGGTTCTGCTGATAATAACGGGTCTGTCATTATATATACTCCTGACCTACCTGATAGGCTTTTATCCATCGACTGTAATTTTTGCCGTTTATTCGGTTATTGTTCTGGGTGAGAGGACGTCTGTCAGACTATTTTTGTTTTCGATCGGACTTGTATTGGTGCTTTGGATTCTATTTGGGACCATATTCAGGATCACGTTACCATAGGGAGTTGATACTATGCTTGAAGGACTTGCAGGACTGTGGATACCTATATCAGATCCTTTCTTAATACTTCTTATAGCTGCCGGAACCTTTGCCGGTATCTATGTTGGAGCTATACCCGGCCTATCGGTGACCATGGCGGTCTCACTGCTTATCTCCTTTACTTTCTCATGGGATATGTTCAATGCTTTGGCCCTTATGACAGGGGTGTTTGCAGGAGGGGTATATGGAGGCTCGAGACCCGCAATATTATTGAATATACCAGGAGCACCTGCAGCCATAGCAACATCCTTCGACGGTTATCCATTAGCTAAGCTGGGACTGGCTGGTGAGACGATTGGTACGGCGACGATCCAATCATTTCTTGGAGGTATGATGGGATTGTTGATCATGGTCTTTGCTACACCTATTATGTCTCAGACAGCCCTTGCATTTGCTCCCAGGGACTACTTTTTGATAGCCTCGATGGGACTTCTGCTTATCGGGAGTCTGGGTGGCAAAGCTCCATTAAAGGGAATACTAATGGGCTTAATGGGCGTTATACTCGGGTTGACTGGGATGGACCCCTTTACAGGTGAAGGAAGGTTTACCTTCGGTTCGCTGGCTTTGATGGGAGGGATAGACTATGTGGTAGCCATGATAGGTCTATTCGGAGTTTCAGAGGCTATAAGCCAGATAGAGCTTATAGGAAGACCTGTCATCAGGCAAAAGCTGGACAGGATAATACCGCTATGGAGCGAGATAATAAGGCACGTACCATTGACTCTCAGGGCTTCAGCAATAGGAGCATTCATAGGTGCGCTTCCTGGAGCAGGTGGAGATATTGCGGCACTACTTGCATACGACCATGCCCGAAGGACAGTCAAGAAGCCGCAGAGACCATTTGGGGAGGGTGCCGTAGAGGGAGTAATTGCTCCTGAGGCAGCAAATAATGCAGCAGTCGGAGGTGCGTTTATACCTATGCTGACGCTTGGAATTCCTGGAGACAGCGTTACTGCCGTTATCCTTGGTGCATTATTTATACATGGTTTAAGGCCTGGTCCCCTGATGATGTCTGAAAAACCTGAGATATTCTGGTTTTTTGTGTCCGCACTTTTCCTGAGCAATATTTTCATGCTGATTTTTGGCCTCATGGGAGTAAGGGTATTCTCGCGTATAGTTGAGATTCCCAAGCAGTGGATAATCCCCACAATATTAATACTTTCGATGATCGGTGCATATGCTATCAGGGGGAGATATCTGGATCTGGTACTGGTGGTAATCTTTGGAGTAGTTGGCTACGCGCTAAAGCAGAATGGATACCCAACCGGACCTGTCATTCTTGGAATGATCCTTGGACCCATGATCGACAGCAACTTTCGAAGGGCAGCACTTTCTGCAGGATCCTTGATCGGTGTGCTGGTTGAAATATTTACTAATCCCATCAGCCTTGTCCTGTTTACAGCCATTGGCCTTTTGTTAATCTCAGGCATTAGACTTGGAAAACGACTTTAGATAAATAATAAAGTCATTAATCGTGACAAATCTGCCTGGTGTTTATTGTAAACATGTTTTAAATCGTTGCAAACGCTTGTCCGGGATTAGGATGCTAAACAGAAAAGGGATAATGTTCGTTATAATATAGATAAATAGAAATTTAACGATATATCTATTGCACCCAAAAAAGTTACATGTTATAATCATCTTGTTGTTTGAACCTATATAAATTTCATGGAGGGTGAAGAATGAAGAAAATTATTTCATTGTTATTAGTACTTATGCTAAGCATTGGCTTGCTTGCAGGTTGTACTCCAGCAGCACCGGAAGCACCAGCTGAAACACCAGCAGAAACACCAGCTGAAACACCTGCAGAAACTCCAGCTGAAGAACCAGCTGCAGAGGGAACCATAGTAAAGCTTGGACTTGGACATGTTATATCCATAGCAAAATCCACGGACAAAGGAACAGATGCTAACGGGAATGCAGTAAATGCAGGAGCACAAGCAGATGTAACGATTGCATCGGTAGGCTTCGATGCTGACGGCAAAGTTGTAAGCGTATACATCGATGTTGCTCAAACTAAGGTAGCATTCGATGAGAACATGGTAGTGACTTCAGACAAAACTGCTGAAGTAAAGAGCAAAAAAGACCTTGGAGCAGACTATGGAATGGTTAAGGCTTCAGGTATTGGCAAAGAGTGGTTCGAGCAAATAGCAGCTCTTGAAGATTGGATGGTAGGCAAGACAGTTGAAGAGATCAAGGGTATGAAAATGGCAGAAGGAAAAACTGCTGAAGAGGACCTTGTATCATCAGTTACCATTTCTGTAGGCGACTACATCGCAGCAGTTGAGCAGGCTTGGAATGAGTCTATCGAAGTTGCTGGCGGAGAGACTGTAGGTCTTGGTATCAAAACATCCATAGCAAAGTCCAAGGATGCCGGAATCGATGCAAATGGAAATGCAGTTACAGCTGCTGCTCAGGTTGACACTATAATTTCAGCTGCCGCATTTGATGCAGAAGGTAAGGTAGCAGGAGCAATAATCGATACTGCACAGGTAAAGATTCCTTTCGATGCAGAAGGAAAAGTTTCAGTTGATAAAGCTGGCGAGTTCAAAACAAAGAACGAGCTTAAGGAAGAATATGGTATGATCAAGGCTTCCTCAATAGGTAAAGAGTGGTATGAGCAGGCAAGAGCACTTGCTGATTGGATGGCTGGAAAGTCAATCGATGAGATCAAGGGAATGGAGCTTGCAGAAGGTAAGACAGCTGTAGAAGATCTTGTATCCTCAGTTACAGTTGGAGTTGAAGATTACCTGTTAGTAGTAGAAGAGGCAGCTTCAACAGCAAAATAGTTCTTAACGACTCCCTCAAATGAGGGAGTTTTTATTTGCCTGAAAATGTGGTTTTTGGTATGATGTTCTGGGGTGATAATTTGAAAAAAACAATAATAATAGTACTATTGCTCTCACTTATGTCAGGAGTGGTGTCAGGCTGCGGACTAAAAGTAGAGTACGAAAAATATACAGATACATTCTTTGATTCCTTCGACACCATTACTCAGATAGTAGGGTATGCCAGGACGGAGGAAGAGTTCATGGAGTATACTGCAATGATGCATGACAGGATGCTTGAGCTCCACAGGCTGTATGACAAATACAACAACTACGATGGGTTGAATAATATCAAGACCATTAACGATATGGCAGGCAAGGAACCGGTCGTAGTTGAGAAAGAGCTTCTTGACCTGATAGTTTTCTCAAAGGAGATGTATGAGAAAACAAGCCACAGGACGAACATTGCATTTGGGGCAGTGCTGTCGATCTGGTCTGAATACAGGGAAGAGGCTGAGTCGGATCCAACCAAGGCAAAAATACCTCCTATAGAAATACTTGAGGAGGCAAGGAAGCATACGGACATCAACAAGGTTATAGTTGATACAGAAAACAGCACAGTGTTTCTCGAAGACCCAAGGATGTCTCTGGACGTAGGAGCTGTGGCTAAGGGCTTTGCTGCTGAAATAGTGGCCCGTGAAGCTAAGGAGGCAGGCTTTGAATCCTTCATAATGAGTGCAGGGGGGAATATTCGGGCAGTTGGCAAACCATTGGACGGTGAGAGGGACAGATGGGGTGTAGGCATCCAGAATCCTGATAAGGATGTATTTGGAGATGGCTCAAATACTCTTGAAACTATCTTCGTCAACGATGCATCGGTAGTAAGCTCTGGTGATTATCAACGATACTATATGGTTGGGGATCAAAGAATACACCATATCATCGATCCTGAGACGCTCATGCCTGCCGCACACTACAGAGCCGTAAATGTTGTCATAGGGGATTCAGGGCTTGCAGACTTCTACTCCACTGAGGTATTCCTGCTCCCCTATGAGCAAAGCAGGACTTTTGTCGAGTCAGTGGATGGCCTGGAGGCAATATGGGTTTTTGCAGATGGCAGAGTCGAGATGACAGATGGATTTAAAAGAATAGCTCTTAGTCAGGGTGCAAGTGCAATTGACAAGAAGTGAGGACAGGGAGGTATGGTCATGGAAAGAACCTTTGTCATGATAAAGCCGGACGGAGTAGATCGGGGCTTGGTTGGAGAAATAATTTCAAGAATAGAGAATAAAGGACTCAAACTTCTTAATCTAAAGCTGATATGCGCATCCTCGGATATACTTGAAAACCACTATATGGAGCACAGAAATAAACCGTTTTTTCAGGATCTTGTGGATTCAATGAAGGATAAATCTGTTTTGGCAATGGTGGTCGAGGGGGAGAATTCTATAAAGTTAATGAGGATAATGGTGGGAGACAAGGACCCTTTATGTGCATTTCCTGGTACCATTCGAGGAGATTACGCCTTTGAAACCACAAGAAATCTGATACATGCCTCGGACTCCCTGGAGGCAGCAGAAAGAGAAATTAAAATATGGTTTGGAGATAAGCTATGACAAAAAAGACAATTGGAATAATCGGAGGAATGGGACCTCTTGCCACAGTGAAGCTGTTTGAAAGAATTGTCACAAATTCCGGTGCAGCTTCTGACCAGGAGCATCCGCGAGTCCTCATTGACAACAATACAAATATTTCGGACAGGACCGGTTTTATACTTGGCAGGGGGGAAGATCCTGTACCGGAGCTTATAAAAAGCGCAGTGGGACTTGAAAAAATGGGAGCAGATTTTCTTATAATGCCGTGCAACACAGCCCATTTCTTTTTGAAGGAAATCTCTGGATCCATCAACATACCTTTTATCGATATGCTGGAGGAAACTTTGAAGGAAGCCTCCAAGGCAGTGTCAGACGGGAGGATCGGTCTACTTGCAACAGATGGTACTTTACAGTCAGGGATATATGATAAAAGGGCTGTCGATCATGGACTTAAGCTTATCCATCCTAAGCCTGAGGAGCAGGCAAAGATAATGAAGTTCATATACAGTATCAAAGGCGGAGATTTAAAAGGTCATTCCGAAGGCTTTCAGGAAATTGTCACAAGGATGGCAGATGAAGGCCTGAAGGCTGCAATACTTGGCTGCACTGAGCTTTCAGTCGCAATCGATTACATTGAGCTGGATAAAAGGATAACTTATCTTGACCCCCTTACCATAATTGCAAGAAAAGCATTATTTGAATCTGGCTGTGTTACAAAATAGAATGATGGGCATCTATATGTTGAGGTGATTTGCTATGCGAAAATGGCTTTCTGCAATTCTTATTATAACTGGTCTGGCTTTGATACTTTCTCCTCTGTTCACAGAGAGAATGGTGGAGCAGCAGATCGAAAGAACCAACAAGTACATTGAAAGTATAACTGCCGAGGAGATCGAGCTGAACAGACAGATGAAGGCAGAGTATGATTACTCGGCCATAGCTGACGTTTCAGCCATAACAGCTGCAGTTGCAGTGTCACAGTTCGAGGATCCCAATATCGTTGGTTTGTTGAAGATACCTGAGCTTGGCATCGACCTCCCAATATTGAACGGAGTATCGGATGCAAATCTGATGGCGGGAGCCGGAACCATGGTCCCGGATTTGGTCATGGGCGAGGGAAATTTTTCTCTGGCCTCTCATTATATGAAGGATCCGAAGCTTTTGTTTGGAAACCTGTT
This sequence comes from Gudongella oleilytica, assembly GCF_004101785.1. NCBI lineage: Bacteria > Bacillati > Bacillota > Tissierellia > Tissierellales > Tissierellaceae > Gudongella > Gudongella oleilytica. Next base: position 1,967,895 of record NZ_CP035130.1, on the reverse strand, counting down.
GAACGCACAGCCTGAAATGTCTGTAAAGATAACAGATAAGAGAAATATTTATGAGTATAAGATCTACGAAACAGTACTTGTGCCTGAAACTGCATTATATATGCTGGACCAGGAAAGGGCGGAGCTAAGAGGTAAGCCGATCATATCACTTATGACCTGCTATTATACCTCAAAAAACGGCAAAAGGTTTTTCGCACTTGGTGAGCTGGTTGATACCTATGAATACTCAGAGGACAAGTTTTAGCCGCACTAATAATGCGGCTATATTATTTTATATTCCGATTTGGAGAATACGAACCAGTTCAAAGGGGTAAAATTGAACTGGATATTTTAAAAGGGGGTTTTGATTTGGATAAAAATAAAAAAAGATACCAGCACAGATATAACATGGATGAGCTGAAAGAGATGACAATCGAGATGATAAACAGAAGAGGAGTTCAGCTTGAGGATATTGCAGATATAGTATTTGATCTTCAAAAGAATTACTATGAGAACCTTACAAAGGAAATGTGCCTTGAAAATATACATGCGGTCTTAAGGAAAAGAGAGATAATCCATGCGATCATAACTGGCATAGCAATAGACGAGCTGACAGAGAAGAAATTGTTGCCGGAGCCATTGCAGTCGATAGTCGAAGCAGATGAAGGCCTTTATGGGATAGATGAAATATTGCCGCTATCCATAGTAAATGTATACGGTTCCATAGGGCTTACGAATTTTGGCTATCTTGATAAAGAAAAGATCGGAATCATTAAGGATCTTGATACCAAGAAGGGTGAAGCGGTCCACACATTTTTAGATGATATAGTTGCTGCAATAGCAGCCGCAGCCGCAAGCAGGATAGCACATTCTGAATAAAAAACCTGGAGCATCATACTCCAGGTTTTTTATTGGATGATATTTTTCAATAATTATTTCGCAGTTCTTTCCTTTGCGAAGTATTCCTTAGTAAGAGTTATGATAGTACCGCTCATTAAAAGAACACCAATCAAGTTTGGAATAGCCATTAGTCCGTTCAATGTATCTGCAAGATCCCAAAGGAACTCAAGACCGCCAACTGCTCCAAGTACAACTGCAGGTATCCAGATTATTCTGTAAGGCATTATTGCACCTTTACCAAGAAGGTACTCTGCACATCTTTCACCATAGTATGCCCATCCGAGGATAGTTGAAAAGGCGAAAAGAACTATACCTATTGATACGATGATACCACCACCTGGGATAGACTCGTTGAAAGCCTGAGTTGTAAGGGCAGCCCCTGTAACTCCTGAATCCCAAAGTCCCGATACCATGATAGCTAAAGCAGTAAGTGTACAGATAACTATAGTGTCCATGAAAACCTCGAATACTCCCCAAAGACCTTGTCTGACCGGGTGGTCAGTAGTCGCTGCAGCGTGAGCTATAGGAGCACTACCAAGACCTGCTTCGTTGGAGAATACACCACGGGAAATACCCCTTCTCATTGCAGTTGCTATTGTTGCTCCGGCGAATCCGCCTGTTGCAGCGGCCGGTGTAAATGCATGCTTGAATATCAATGCAAACGCATCTGGAATATGAGAAGCATTGCCTATTATTATTACAATTGCTCCGGCTATATAAATAGCAGCCATAAAGGGAACCAGCTTCTCTGTAACAGCACCTATTCTCTTGATTCCGCCTATGATAACAAGAGCTGTAAGGATTGCAAGAACCACTCCTGTAGCAATTGGAGGAATGTTGAAGGATTCTTGAAGAGCTGCTGCAACTGAGTTTGATTGAACCATGTTGCCGATTCCAAACGCAGCAAGAGCTCCAAATATCGAGAAAATAACTGCAAGCCACTTCATCTTCAGACCATTTTGGATGTAGTACATAGGACCACCTACGAAACGGCCATCTTCTGTCTTTTCTCTGTATTTTACCGCAAGAACGACCTCACCAAATTTTGTTGTCATACCAAATATTGCAGAAACCCACATCCAGAATATTGCTCCAGGTCCGCCAAGTGCAATAGCAGTTGCTACACCTGCTACGTTACCTGTACCAACTGTAGCAGCAAGAGCTGTGGCTACAGCCTGGAAAGGAGTGATCTCACCCTCGCCCCTGACTTCCTTGGAGAACATCTTGAAGAAGGTGTTTTTCAAAACATAACCTAGTCTTAATACGGAAAAGAAATTAGTTCTAATAGTCAAATAAATACCGGTACCTACCAACAGGAACAGCATTGGGGGACCCCAAACAAATCCGTTCACTGTACTGTTGAGTTGCATAATAAAGTCCATAAATTCCCTCCTTTGTTTTTTGTTTTCAAGTTTCGGCTCTGCATAAACCTTGGTGAAGGTTCAATTTCTCAGGTTAAAATCGTTTTCCTCCTCGACGAATCAACCTAAAATGATTTTAGCAAAATTAATACATCATTACAACAACAAAGTTAATAGAAAATTCCCAATATAGAGAACATTGACAAGTCATTAACAAAATAAAACACAATCATATTTCCATATATATACAATTAATATTAATTAATGTTGATAAATAGATGATTTGAGTAATAAACCAGATGAGGGTATTCCCTGCAAAGACAAAAAACCGTTAAAAAAAAATAAAATTAATTAAAAGAATAACAAAATAATGGAAGCTTATCTGGTGGATCCCTACTTTGGGGTAACCTTATCTAATAAGCATGGAGCCTTGTGGTATAATTAATACAACAATCATCAGGAGGTTAGTATGGAAAGAAAATACTATAGCGTTAAAGCCGGTAGAAAGCCTGGGATATATGAGACATGGGAGGAGTGCAAGGAACAGGTAATAGGCTTTCCGGGAGCTGAATATAAGAAATTCTCCACTCTAAAGGAAGCGGAGGAATTCCTCGGAAGACAATCTGTAAAAACGGATATGGAGACAGCGAGGCTAAAAGAATGCGAAGCTTCTGTATATGTCGACGGAAGCTTTGATCTGGGGTCTTGTACCTACAGCTACGGTGTCGTCATTTTGACAAGAGACGATTCCTATAAATTCAGCGGCAGGGAGGTAGATCCTGAAATGGCTATGATGAGGAATGTCTCAGGAGAATTAAAGGGCGCGATGAAGGCCATGGAATGGGCTATTGAGAACGAAATAAAAACCCTCTACCTGCACTATGATTACACCGGCATCGAGCGGTGGGCAAAGGGCGACTGGAAGACCAACAAAGCTGGTACGAAAGCATATAAGGCTTATTTTGACAGCATCAAGGATAAGCTTACAGTAGAGTTTATAAAGATAAAAGCACACTCCGGAAATAAATATAATGAAGAAGCAGACAAACTGGCCAAGGATGCTATATGATCATTCAACCCTTTCATAGTTGACATTGTTTCTTTGAAGAAGAAGCAAGGCATAGTCGTCCACACGATAATCGTTCTTATAATAAATATTCTTTATTCCTGCCTGGATCAATGCTTTGGTGCAATTAAGACAAGGAAAGTGAGTGACGTAAGCAGAGCAGTTTTTTACGGATATACCCTCCTTGGCACAGTACAGGAGAGCATTCATCTCGGCATGTATCGTAGCAATACAATGGCCGTCTCTCATTGTATGCCCTACGTCGTCGCAGTGAGGATTCCCTGAAACTGAGCCGTTATAGCCCGTCGACACTATCCTGTTGCTGTCATTTACCAGTACACAGCCTACCCATGCTCTGTCGCAGGTTGATCTGGTGGCCACCAGCTCGGTTATCTGCATGAAGTATTCCTTCCAGTCCTTTCTCTTGCTCATGTTTTTCCTCCCGTAGAATTTTGATTTATCTATTTATGGTGATATCTTCTCAATCCATATTATAACATAGCGGAAACAATAGGGAATGAAATATTCTGGGTATAATCTAACGGTAATGATAATACAAAAAGGAGGAGACATGAATGTTCCAGGAATTTAAAAAATTTGCCATGAGGGGGAATGTCATCGATCTGGCTGTTGGTGTCGTTATCGGAGGTGCCTTCGGAAAAATAGTGGCATCACTGGTTTCGGACATCATTATGCCGCTTGTAAGTCTGGTGGTCGGAGGAATGGACTTAGCAGGGAAATTCGTAAGTCTTGACGGGAATACTTATCCAACTCTTGCAGCAGCGCAGGAGGCAGGAGCAGCAACTCTCAATTATGGTTTATTTATAATGGCAATCGTTGATTTTTTAATTATCGCATTCTCTATTTTCATGGTAGTGAGGGCTATTAACAGGATGAAAAAACCGGAGGAGCCTGTAGTAGAGGAGCCTACCACTAAAGAATGTCCATTCTGCAAATCACAGGTAGCTATTGCTGCAACAAGATGCCCTCACTGCACATCCTCTTTGGAGTAAAGAAGGAAGTGATCTAAAATGTATGGCTTGGTTCTTGAAGGCGGGGGAGCTAAGGGCAGCTACCATGTAGGAGTATATAAAGCCCTCCTTGAGGAGGGAATACCAATAGGAGGAGTCGCAGGGACCTCGATCGGTGCCTTGAATGGAGCTATGATAGTTCAGGGAGACTTTGAGATCTGCCTGAAGCTCTGGGAGAGCATCAGCTATTCTAAAATCATAGGAGCAAACGATGAGGAGATAGAAAGGCTTACCCGATTAAGGCTTGGGAGAGAGGAGCTTCTGCTTCTGGCTCAAAAGCTTAAGCTTTTGATTACAGATAAGGGCTTTGATATTTCGCCTTTCAAAAGGATGCTGGATAAATATGTGGATGAGGATAAACTAAGATCCTCAGAAATGGACTTTGGGCTGGTGACCTTTAATCTTTCAGACTTAAAACCTGTGCAGCTGTTCAAAGAGCAGATACCCTATGGGGAGATGAAAAACTATCTCCTTGCATCGTCCTATTTGCCTATTTTCAGATTTGAGAGGCTGAATGGAAAGCTATATCTTGACGGAGGGATTTATGACAATCTTCCATTCAGGATGCTTATTGAAAAAGGCTACGACAAGCTGATTGTTGTGAGGACACATATGGATGCAAGGACACGGGAAATATTACCTCATGAATTGGAGGCCATAATAATTGAGCCTTCTGAGGATATTGGCAGGACCTTCAATTATGATAAGGAAACGGTCAGCCATAACATCTATCTTGGTTATTACGATGCCTTGAGGCAATTGAGAGGACTTAAAGGATCCAGGTTCTATTTCGAACCCAAGGGTGAAGGGTATTATTTTGACATGTTCGCTCACATGAATGAGGATACCATAAAGGATGTCTCCGAGCTAATAGGATTTCAGGGAGATCCATCTCTAAGATCCCTATTCGAGGAAATACTTCCTAAGATCGGAAAAATGCTGGACCTTGGACAGAATAAGAGCTATGAGGATCTGGCAATTAGCCTCATTGAAAGACAAATGCACGAAGCGGGCATGGATAGATTCAGGATCTATCATTTCGACGAAGTGATCAGATCAAAGTCTCTGGATCTTGTTCGATTCAGGGGAAGGGATAACAACAGACTTGCAAGACTAAAGGAGCGATTGGAGAATATCAGCCCCTTTAACAAAGAGGAGCTCTTGCTTCAACTGGCAGATATAATATTCAGAAAATGAGCAACATGGAGGGAAAACGGTGGATATCAATAAACTGGCCTTAAAGGTACAAAACAGGACTCCCAAGCCCATGGATGTAAAGGGAAGGTTTGCGGTTTTGATACCGTTGATAAACAGAAACGGCGTATGGGAGATCATTTATGAACTCCGCTCCAGGAACATAACCCAGCCTGGAGAGGTATCATTTCCGGGTGGAAAGGTTGAACATGGAGAAAGCTTCATGCAGACTGCTATAAGAGAAACTCTCGAGGAGCTTCGTATAGACAGGGAAAATATAAATCTCATAGGTGAGCTTGATTTTTTGGTTTCCTATGCCAATTTTACCATCCACTGCTTTCTTGGAATAATAATGAACGTGGATTTTGAAGATATAGATCCAAATCCGGACGAGGTGGATCATATCTTCACTGTCCCAGTAAGCTTTTTTGCGGAGAATGAGCCTCTGGTCCATGAATTATCATTAAAGACGGAAGACAGCGAAACATTTCCATACCACCTGATCCCCAATGGGAGGGACTATAAATTCCGCGTGGGAAAGCACAGGATATTGTTCTATGAGTATGGGGACTACACTATTTGGGGCTACACCGCAAGGATGACCCATCAACTGGCTGAGATAATACGAGGGCTGGAATAAAAATCGAGGGGCTTTAGAGCTCCTCGTCTTTTAAATGCTTCAGTGAAAAGGTTATGAGTACGGCTGCAATCAGGAATGATGTGAAATCAGCTATTGGTCCTGCCATCCACACACCGCTGAGCCCAAATAGCTTGGGCAGTATAAGTAATGCCGGTATCAGGATAAGGACCTGCCTTGAAAGACTCAAAAGCATTGACTGCCTGGGTTTTCCAGTTGCCTGGAAGTATGCGCTGCTCACTACCTGAAAGCCTACGAAAGGGAATGCCATAAGTAAAGTCCTCATGCCAGGTACGGCTATAGACATCAACTGGCCGGATACCCCCTGCTCTCCAACAAAAGCCTTTATTATGATCTCAGGGAAGAACTGGACGATAATGAACCCCAGTGTGGTTATGGTGGTGGCTGATATGGCAGCGTATTTGAGTGTCTTTTTGACCCTGCTATACTTCTTTGCTCCGTAGTTATATCCCATAATAGGCTGTGAGCCCTGGTTTATACCGAATATGGGCATAGTGATCATCATGCTTACCGAGTTGATCACTCCCATACTGGATGTAGCCATATCGCCTCCATAGCTCTGAAGGTTAGTATTATATAAAGCGGTTACCATACTTGCTGCTATCTGCATGCTGAAAGGTGCCACTCCATTAGCCACGATTTTCTTAATTATTTTCAGATCGGGCACGAGGTACCTTTTTCTAATGGATAGTATGCTTTTACCTGTCAGGAAATATCTTAAGACCCACATTGCTGAAACAGCCTGAGAAATTATTGTCGCAAGTGCGGCTCCCCTGACCCCCATATCGAAAACAAAAATGAAGATAGGGTCCAGTATCATATTCAAAAATGCTCCTATCAGCATTGTGAACATGGCAATTTTAGGATTGCCTTCACCTCTGATAAAGTTATTCATTCCAAAGCCAATAGCATTAAGAGGTGCTCCTATCAATATGACCTGTAAATAATCCTTGGCATAGCCGATATTCGAGCTGCTCGCACCAAATAGTTTAAGCAGGGGCTCAAGAAGCACGGTGCCTGCTGCACCCAGTAATATGCCGTCCACTGCAAGCATTGTCAGTGAATTTGCTGCGATCCTGTCCGCTTCCTCCTTCTTGCCCTCTCCCAGCCTTATGGATACCAGGGTATTGCCTCCTACACCTATAAGCATTGCGAATGCCATTAGAACAAGCATGATAGGCATGCCTATATATATCCCGCCTATGGCGACACTGTCAACGCCTCTGCCTATGAAGATCCTGTCCACTATATTATAAAGGGCATTGACCACCATCCCTACTATTGCAGGTACAGAGAACCTTAGAAGTAGACTTGGTATCGACTCCATTCCCAGCCTTTCCGCTCTCTTTTCATCTCTATTCATATTCTCACTTCCTTAGAAGAACTAAATATGATTATACTATAACATAAGATTTTGGCAACTTAATACTTCCTAAAGGAACTGGATCAAGATTATGGTTTTCAACAGTGCCCCGGAAGACTATACTATAATCAGGAGGTGCACACATGTCTAAGAACAGGGATTTTGTAATCCGGTCACATGATAGAAGTGTAAAGTACGGCATAGATTCCAGGCAGCGGACCAGTAAGAAAATGCTCGATGAGAGGGAATTCGATGCACTTATAAAATCCAAACAGGAGTTAGTAGCCGTTGCTGAACCATTCATAAACCAGCTCTACACCTTTGTAAAGGACTCGCAGTTTTTGGTTATCCTCACTGATGAAGACGGCTGTATCCTGAGTGTTATCGGAAACGAGGATATGCTTCAGAAAGCACATTCGACTTATCTGATCCCAGGGGCATATATGGGAGAGGAATATATAGGGACCAATGGCATGGGCACTTCAATAATCGAGGGATACCCCCTTCAGATAACTGGTAATGAGCATATTCTGGAGCTATTGCAGGGATGGACCTGCTCCGGTGCCCCCATAAGAGACCCCGAGGGAAGAATAACAGGCTGTATAGATCTTACAGGAAATATAGAGCTTGTGAACTCTCATACCCTTGGAATGGTTGCTGCTGCTGCCACAGCCATAGAAAAAATGTTAAGCCTTAAGAGATACTCAGAGAGAATAGAGGCTGACAATATGTACATAGAGGGGATAATAAATTCACTTCCTTCAGCGATTTTTACAGCTGACCTTCAAGGGAGGGTAAGGCACTTCAACGAATTCTCCTACGGAATGCTCGGATACGAAAGAGATGAGTTCATCCACATAGACTGCTCCAGGCTCATACATGGATGGCCCAAGATCGTGGAAAGGCTGTCTAAAAAGGAGAACATCCTCCAGGAAGATGTGGAAGTAAGCCTTAAGGCAAACAAAAATGAGGTAAATCTAAGCGCTTATCCGATATTTGGATCCGATGGCAATACAAAGGAAATCGTTTTCGTTCTTAAAGACGTAAAAAAAATGAGAAGACTCGCCAACAAGGTGACAGGATCTCTTGCCGTATACACCTTCGATAAGATAATCGGGGAATCACCAACCTTCTTACAGACAGTTGCCTTTGCAAAGAAGATAGCTGACTCAAAGTCAACTATTCTGTTAATGGGTGAGAGCGGGACAGGGAAGGAGGTCTTTGCTCAATCGATCCAAAATTACAGCAACCGGAGAGATGAACCCTTCGTAGCCCTGAATTGCGGAGCGATACCTAAGAATCTCATTGAATCAGAGCTGTTTGGCTATGTGGGAGGAGCCTTTACCGGAGCCAAATCGGAAGGTCACCCGGGTAAGTTCGAGATAGCTGACGGAGGAACACTTTTCCTCGATGAAATAGGAGAGATGCCATATGAGCTTCAGACAAGGCTTCTTAGAGTTATCGAAGAAGGGACCGTAAGGCGGATAGGAGGGAATCGGGAGATCCCTGTGGATGTCAGGATAATAGCTGCCACCAATAAGAATCTCAAGGGAGAGGTGGAGAAGGGCAATTTCAGGAAGGATCTTTACTACAGATTGAATGTACTGCCTCTCAGGCTGCCTCCACTTCGCGAGAGGAAAGAGGACATACCCCTTCTGATAGATTATTTCATGGAGAGGAAGTCCAGAAGACTAAACAAGAAGAAGGTAAATATATCTGCTTCAACTATGGAGAGGCTGCAAAACTATGATTGGCCTGGCAATATAAGAGAGCTTGAAAATTTCGTCGAGCTTATTATCAATACTGAATCCATCCCGGGAGAAATGAGCCCTGAGACTATTGTCAAATCTGCTGCAAGTGAAACAAAAAAAATCCTTTCTCTTGCAGAGGTTGAGGAGCTACATATAAGGAGTGCCCTCGAGGAGTGCTCATATAATATCACAAGGAGTGCTGAGATTCTTGGCATAAGTAGAAACACTCTATACAGGAAGCTTGAATTATATAAAATTGATGTTCCAAAATAGGACAGTGCTCTAAAATTGAGCACTGTCCTATTGCGAATATTGTTCAAAATTGGTACATATTTTATAATTGGAGCATTGCCCGCTTTATCTTTGTCCTGTAATCAAGCAAGACAGAGCTATCCGACAATTTTATATTTTGCTGAAAGTTGGCACTATTCTTGCATTAGTATATCGTACAATATTTAATGGGAGGTCTGCATATGTACGGTTACAATGGAAAGATACTAAGAGTAAACCTGACAGAAGGAACCCTGAAAACTGAGAATCTTGATATGGATATGGCCAGGAAGTTCCTTGGAGGAAGGGGACTTGGAACCAAGCTTATGATGGATGAGGTAGATCCAAAGGTCGATCCCTTCAGCCCTGAAAACAAGCTGTTTATAGTTTCGGGACCGATGACTGGAAATCCTGTCGCCACAGGTGGAAGATACATGGTCGTTACCAAGTCGCCGCTCTCAGGAACTATAGCATCCTCGAATTCCGGAGGAAAATGGGGAGCAGAGATGAAATTCGCAGGCTGGGATGTCATAGCATTTGAGGGCAAGTCAGAGAATCCTGTATATCTTAGCATAGAGGATGATAAGGCAGAGCTGCTTCCTGCAGATGAGCTTTGGGGTACAACCGTATCCTACACAACAAAGAAGCTTGAGGAGAATCATGCAAAAGGTGCAAAGGTACTTGCTATAGGTCCTGCAGGGGAAAATTTGTCGCTTATAGCAGCTATCATTAACGATGAAGACAGAGCAGCAGGACGTTCAGGTGTTGGAGCAGTAATGGGATCTAAGAACCTGAAGGCTGTCGTTGTTAAGGGCTCAGGCGCGCCCGATGTCCCCGATCAGGAGAAAATCAAAGAGCTCAACAAAAAACAACTTGGTATAATAAAGGAAAATGGAGTAACAGGACAGGGCTTGCCTACATACGGTACAGCAGTTCTTGTGAACATACTGAATGAGCTTGGCAGCTTGCCCACCAATAACTTCCAGAAAGCATTATTTGAGGGAGCGGAGGAAATAAGCGGCGAAACACTGGCCGAAAAATACCTGGTCAAGAGGACCGCATGCTACAGGTGCCCAATCGGGTGTGGAAGGTATGTTAAGGTAGGTGACTGGGAGGGCGGTGGTCCTGAGTATGAAACTCTATGGGCATTCGGGGCCTCCTGTGGTATAAGCGATATGGAATCGATAATAAAGGCAAATTATTGGTGCAATGAGATGGGTCTTGACACTATTTCCGCTGGAGCAACCATTGCAGCCGCTATGGAGCTTCATCAAAAAGGATACATCAAGGATGAGGATCTTGACGGAGTAAGCCTTGAGTTCGGGAATATAACTGACATTGCTGAATGGACGAAGAGAATGGGCTATGGACAGGGCTTAGGTGCAAAAATGGCTATGGGCTCATACAGACTGACAGAAAGCTATGGAGTGCCTGAGTTGTCAATGTCAGTGAAGAAGCTTGAGATGCCTGCGTATGACCCAAGAGGTATCATGGGTATAGGTCTGAACTATGCAACCAGCAACAGAGGTGGCTGTCACGTGAGAGGCTATACAATATCTCCAGAGGTTTTGGGTCTTCCCGAGCAGATTGACAGATTTGAAGCCAAAGGTAAGCCAGGCTGGGTCAAGACTTTCCAGGATCTTACTGCCGCAATAGACTCCCTTGGAGTATGCCTGTTCACATCCTTCGCTCTCGGAGCTGATGACTATGCTGAAATGTGCAACGCCATCTGTGGAACTGATTACACAGGTAAAGATATCCTTAAGATAGGCGAAAGGATATACAACATAGAAAGACAATTCAACATGATGGCAGGCCTAACCCCTGCGGACGATACTCTTCCAAGGAGACTGCTGGAGGATGAGATTCCCGAGGGTCCTTCCAAAGGCCATGTAAACAGACTTGCCGAAATGCTTCCGGTTTACTATTCAGAGAGAGGCTGGGGGACTGATGGTATCCCAACAAAGGAAAAATTAGAGGAATTGGGTTTGTAATGATAAAAGTCGAGGTCAGGTACTTTGCAACTCTTCGCAGTGATGGAGTCAAAAAAGAGATAATTAGTACCAATAAGGATAAAACAGCTGAAGAACTTATCGGGGATTTAGGGATATCCATTGACGATGTTGCCATCTTGCTCATAAACGGTGCAAGGAGTAAACCTGATACAGTCCTGAAGGAGGGAGATGTTATCTCCCTGTTTCCTCCTGTTGGAGGAGGCTGATATGATGAATTTAAAGCATCCAGACTGGTGGAATGACCGCCAGCTCCGGATGCTTTACTTTTGTTCTTAATAATTATGAATAATATTGCTATAATATACATAACGAATGGAGGTGGTTTTGAGTTGAGAGGTGGATATATACTTGCACTGGATCAGGGTACAACAAGCTCGAGAGCTATATTATTCGACCATAAGGGCAGCGTTTTTTCATCTGCGCAGAAGGACTTCAGACAGATCTATCCAAAGTCCGGGTGGGTCGAGCACGATCCTCTTGAGATTTGGGCTACCCAGTCAGGTGTAATCAAGGAGGTACTGGAGAAGGCCTCGGTGAAGCCGGATGACCTTAAAGCTATAGGAATCACAAATCAGAGGGAGACTACTGTGGTGTGGGAGAAAAACACGGGGACTCCAGTATATAATGCAATAGTATGGCAGTGCAGAAGGACTGCCGGGATATGCCAGAGTATGATGGATGAAGGCTTGGGAGATTATATATCTGAGAGTACCGGGCTGATCATCGATGCTTATTTTTCAGCAACAAAGATAAAATGGATTCTGGACAACGTGGAAGGAGCAAGAGAAAAGGCTGAAAGAGGGGACCTCTTATTTGGCACGATAGATACCTGGCTTATCTGGAAGCTGACATCAGGAAGGATTCATGCAACTGACCACTCAAATGCCTCAAGGACGATGCTTTACAATATAAAGTCCCTGGAGTGGGATGAAAAGATTCTTGATTATCTTGATATCCCAAAGACTATGCTCCCCGTTGTAATGCCCTCATCAGGAATATTTGGATACACTGATGAAAAGGATTTTGGAGGCAGAGTTCCCATTTCCGGAGTTGCGGGAGACCAGCAGGCAGCATTGTTTGGACAAGCCTGCTTTGCACCGGGAGAAGCGAAGAATACCTATGGAACAGGCTGCTTTATGCTTATGAACACCGGAGACAGAGTGATCAGATCGAAAAATGGGCTGCTGACGACGATAGCCTGGGGTATGGACGAAAGGATCACCTATGCCCTCGAGGGGAGCATATTTGTAGCAGGAGCTGTAGTTCAATGGCTTAGAGATGAGATGAGGCTAATAAGGACCGCTGCTGAATCAGAAATGATGGCGTCCTCAGTACCAAGTGCCAACGGGGTGTACGTAGTTCCTGCCTTTGTAGGCTTGGGGGCCCCCTACTGGGATATGTATGCCAGAGGGACAATAGTAGGTATAACGAGAGGCACCAAAGCAGAGCATATAGTGAGGGCATCCCTTGAATCAATTGCCTACCAGACTAAAGAAGTCCTGGATTCCATGGAGGAAGATTCAGGAATAAAGCTAAAAGCGTTGAAGGTTGATGGTGGTGCAGTAGCTAACAACTTCCTGATGCAGTTTCAGGCTGATATATTGAATACCCATGTAGAGAGACCATCAGTAACTGAAACTACAGCCCTGGGAGTTGCATATATGGCAGGACTTGCTGTAGGCTTCTGGCAAAGCAAGGAAGAGATAGTAGGGAACAGGATATTGGATAGAATATTCGAGCCCGGTATGGATACCTCTTCAAGGGAAAGGCTTTACAGGGATTGGAAGAGAGCTGTGGAGAGATCCAGAGGCTGGGAACCGGAGGAGGATTAAATGATAGACGGGATTATACTGGCATCCGGTTTTTCCAAACGGATGGGAAAAAACAAACTTCTGTTGTCACTGGGATCGGATACAGTGGTTGAAAAAGTAATACTCGCTGCAAGAGCCTCAAGGCTGAACAAAATAATCCTGGTATGCAGAGATGAAAGACTGATGGAGATAGGGAAAAGTCTGGGCGTAACGCCAGTCATGAACAAAAATGCCATATTGGGTCAGGCTGAAAGCGTAAAGCTTGGAGTTGCAGCATCCGAGGCTAACGGGTATCTTTTCCTGGCTGCAGACCAGCCATATATAACTTCTGGATTTATCGACCTTCTCATAGAAAAGCATATGGAGACGGGAAAGGGTATAATAGCCCCCGTACTCAGAAACAGGATAAAAATGCCGATACTGTTTTCGGAAAGCTATAGAGAGGATTTGCTTCGGGTCCAGGGAGAACATGGAGGCTTTGAGATAATTGAAGGCAATCCCGAGGACATAGAGCTTGTGGAGGTTGAGAATGAAAGGCTGGTAGCGGATGTGGACACCCTGGACGATTACAGATGGCTAATGGCAAATGGAGGAGAAATATTGTAATGGAGCATATTTTCGTAAGTCAAAACGGACATCAGTTTCTCACATTCCCGGAGCTTATTAAGGCGGGGCTGTCCATATGCATGACAACAGGCGATATGGACGTTGGTACCTCAACCAATGGGGATATAGAGTCCATAAGAAATAACCTGAAGTATGCATTCGACGTACTTGGAAGCGAGCCAAGGCTCCTGTACAACGGGTACCAGGAGCACACCAACAATTTGGAAATAATAAATTCCCTCGATCAGGGGCTGGCAAGTCCCTACGGAAGATATATACCGTCCACAGACGGACTCATCACCGATATGACTAAAGTATGTCTGCTGACAAGATTTGCTGACTGTGTTCCGATCGTACTGTTTGACATAAAAAATAAAGTCCACGCAAATATCCATTCAGGATGGAAGGGTACTCTCTTAAAGATCGGGGAAAAAGGAGTCCATGCAATGAAGAGGAATTTCAATTCAAAGGGAGAGGATATAATTGCTCTTATAGGACCATGCATTGGAAGAGATGATTTTGAGGTGGAGTGGGATGTTGCATCCAGGTTCATTGATATACACGGACATATCCCTGAAGCTGTGCGTAAGAAAAATGAAAGGAAATTCCTTGTTGATCTTCAGCTGATAAACAGGGAGCTACTCTTAAATGCAGGGGTCAAGGAGCATAACATAAATATCATACCGATTTCCACCTTCTCGGATAATAGGTTCCACTCATACAGAAGGGACAAGGCATCCTATGGACTCATGGGTATGATCACTATGATAAAATAACCACTTAAGAAGGAGCTCCTGATACTTTGATCAGGAGCTCAAGATATTATTGGATATTTTTAATAGGGTCTTTCTCTGTAGCGCTTTATCTCCTGGGTAAGAAGAGGAAGTATTTCCAGCGCATCGCCCACAATACCGATATTTGCCACACCAAATATAGCTGCCTCAGGATCCTTGTTTATTGCTATAATATAGTCTGACTTCTCCATCCCGGCAAGGTGCTGTACGGCACCTGATATACCGCATGCTATGTATACCTTGGGCTTGACGGTCTTGCCTGTCTGTCCCACCTGGTGGTCCTTCGCAATGTAGCCCTTGTCGACAGCGCCTCTGGAGGCACCTACTACAGCGCCCATGATATCTGCACATTCCTGAAGCACGTGGAAATTATCTCCTATACCTCTTCCGCCTGATACTATTATGTCGGCCTTGGTAATATCAACAGCCATGTGGTCCTTGTGCATTACCTCGAGGATTTTGACAGGGTCGTTTATATGGTCTATGGAAACCTCCCTTTTATCGATCTCGAAGCATCTATGCTCATCCTTATGGAGCATCTCCATAACTCCAGGTCTTATAGTTGTCATCTGAGGTCTCTTCGTTTCGTTTATTATCGTTCCGAAAAGATTACCCCCGAATGCTGGTCTCGTAACATACAACAGGCTTGAGTCAGCATCCTCAGGATTAAGCTCAAGCTTGGTAGCATCAGCAGTAAGCCCAGTGTCACACCTGGCTGCTATCCTTGGAGCCAGGTCTCTTCCCATAACTGTGGCAGGTATTAGCACAATATCCGGCTTATCTGTCTCTATCATTTCTGTGAAAAGGGAAGTGAAAATTTCTGTGCTGTAGTGTTTAATATCATCATTCTTGAGGAAAACCACCTTATCTGCACCATACCAGCCTACATGGGCAGCAACATCATCGGAATGATTCCCTATCAAAACTCCCACTACCTTATACTCAAGCTGTGGCCTTCCTTTAACAAGTCTTGAAGCCTCGCCTAAAAGCTCCAGTGATGCATCGTGGACCTTTCCGTCCTTGACCTCACAGAAAACATAGATATCCTTGTATTCATTTAGATTCATATTATTCACCCTACTTTCCTATAAACTTGAAATCGACCATAATATCGAAGACTTTTCTTGCTGCCGCCTTGCCGTCAAGGTGAAGAATATCAGAATTCTTGTGGACTTCCTTGGTAAAGGTCTTTTTAACCTTTGTTGGCGAGCCCTTCAGCCCTATGATCGATTGGTCTATCTGGATATCATCAAAGGTCATGATCTTTATATCTCTCTCGAATGCATGGCTTATTCCTCTTACATGCATATACCTTGGGGTGGCGAGGGTGCTTAGTGTGGTGATCACACAGGGAAGTGGAGCTTCAACGATCTCATAGGTGCTCTCCAATGCTTTTTTGACAATTATTTTACCTTCCTTCACAGCGATAATATCGTCAACATATGTTATTTGCGGTAGTCCCAGCTTCTCAGCTGTCTGCGGACCGACCTGAGCTGTATCGCCGTCTATAGCCTGACGTCCTGCAATGATAAGATCAAATTCCAGATTTCTGATAAGAGCTGCCAGTGTATTGGATGTAGCCCATGTGTCAGCTCCGCTGAACTTCATGTCACTTAGCACTATGGCTTCATCAGCCCCCATTGCATAAAGCTCTCTCATCATATTCTTGGCTTGTGGCGGCCCCATGGTGATGCATGTTACCTTTGCTCCCATTGAATCCTTAAGTCTTAGAGCGGCTTCAAGACCAGCAAGATCGTCCGGATTGGTTATAGTAGGAACTCCTGCTCTAATAAGAGTCCCGGTTTCCTTATCGATCTTCATTTCAGTTGTATCGGGTACTTGCTTTAGTAAGACCAGTATATTCATAGCAATCTCCTATTATCTTAGTATTTTACTTGCGATAACCATCTTCTGCACCTCTGAGGTACCCTCATATATCTCGGTTATCTTAGCGTCTCTGAACATTCTTTCCACCGGATAGTCTCTGGTATAGCCATATCCTCCATGCAGCTGGATCGCCTTAGTCGTAGTCTCCATAGCAACCTCTGAAGCGAATAGCTTGGCCATTGCTGCCTCAGTGCTGTAGCTTTGATTCGTATCCTTCAGGTAAGCTGCTCTGTAAACCAAAAGCCTTGCCGCATCTATTTTGGTCTGTAGATCGGCAATGGTAAACTGTGTGTTCTGGAAGGCTGCAATTGGCTTGCCGAATTGCTTCCTCTCCTTCACATACTTAATCGTCTCATCAAGAGAACCCTGTGCAATCCCAAGAGCTTGAGCAGCTATACCGATCCTGCCTCCATCAAGAGTAGACATGGCTATCATGAAGCCCTTGCCCTCTGCTCCAAGCAGATTTTCCTTTGGAACCATGACATCCTTGAAAATAAGCTCAGTGGTTGAACTTCCCTTTATGCCAAGCTTGTGTTCAGTTTTGCCGATAGAAAAACCATCCATGCCTTTCTCAAGGATAAAGGCTGAAATGCCTCGATTACCCTTTGATTTATCGGTCATTGCAAACACTATATAAGTATCTGCATAGCCTCCGTTAGTAATGAATATCTTCGATCCGTTGATCCTGTAATAGTCGCCTTCCCTGATCGCAACCGTTTGCTGCATCGCCGCATCGGTACCCGCATTCGGCTCAGTAAGGCCAAATGCCCCAAGCTTCTCACCTCTGGCCAGCGGCACCAGATATTTCTCCTTTTGCTCTTCGTTTCCGTAGGTATAGATAGGGTTGCATCCCAGAGAGGTATGGGCAGAAAGAATTACTCCAGTTGTGCCGCATACCTTGGAAAGCTCCTCCACCGCCAATATGTATGAAAGGTTATCTCCGTCAGAACCACCATACCTGCTTTCAAAGGGTATTCCCATCATACCTATTGCCTTCATTTTTTCTACTGTTTCTACGGGAAATCTTTCCTCCTCGTCGATATCTGCTGCTATCGGCTTAACTTCCTTCTCCGAAAATTCCCGGAAAAGCTTCCTCATTAACGCCTGCTTTTCGCTTAAATCAAAATGCATTGCCTTACTCAAGAACTTCACCCCTTATTATTGATAAAATAGTAACAAAGTAAGTCAAAAAAATATTGAAATTGTTAAATTAATCACTATTTACTATTATAAAACATTTGAAACATAAATCAAGGAGTTTGAGAATATTTGATAAAAAATAATCAAACTATGCTCGATTATTAAGCTAAATTTCAAAATATTTATCCAATATTTGTTCTGTACACCATAGAAAATAATTCGATTTATTGCTATACTTTAGTGAAATACAATAAAGGGGAGGGGTGCTATGAGAACAAAGCTTGAAAGAATAGAAAGAGACATAGTTGAGCTCTCAAAGTTCAACAGCAGCAAGGATGGAGGATTGACAAGATTCTCACTGACTGAGGAAGACAGGGCAGCAAGAAACTACCTGAAAAGAGAGCTGGAAAAACTCGATGTTAAGATATACGAAGATCAGGCAGCTACACTTTTTGCAAGAAGAGAAGGTACCGATCCGGCTGCTCCGGCAATAATGATAGGCTCACACTTCGATTCTGTAAGAAACGGGGGAAACTTTGACGGTCCTGCGGGTGTAGTCATGGCTTTAGAAATTATGAGAACTCTGGATGAAAACAAAGTCAGAACCAAGTACCCGATCGAATTCGTCGCGATGATCGAGGAAGAAGGCGGCCGATTTGGGTCAGGAGTTTTCGGCAGCAGAGCAATGGCTGGACTTGTTACCTATGAACAGCTCCAGGCTAACAAGGACAGCGAGGGAGTATCTATGGCTGAAGCGTTGGAAAAATTCGGTTTTGACCCCCGCAGGATAAACGAGGCGAAAAGAGACCCCTCAAAAGTAAAGGCCTTTATAGAGCTTCATATCGAGCAGGGACCTATCCTCGAAAAGAACGACAAGGATGTTGGCATAGTAGAGTTTATAGTAGGTATAAATGAGTTCAAGGTAATACTCTCAGGAAGGCCGGATCATGCAGGGACAACACCAATGGACATGAGGGCGGACGCTCTTGGCGTAGCAGCTAAGGTGATTTCAAAGATCGACAGCTACCCGACACCAGAGAATAACGGCACTGTAGCTACTGTAGGCGTGCTTGAGGTAAAACCCGGAGCTGCGAACATAGTACCTGCGCAGGTAGTGTTTACTGTTGATATCAGGTCCAAGGATCAGGAGAGTATAATAAGAGTAAAAGATAAGATCCTAAAAGACCTTGATCAGTTGACCAGTGGCTCGGAGGTTTCTTATCAGGTTTTCGACATGCTCAATGTGAAGCCCGTGAGGATGAGCGAAGAGGTCATAGGAATGTTTGAGGAATCTGCGGGTAAGCTTGGCTTATCCTCTCAGAAGATGTCAAGCGGGGCAGGCCACGATGCTATGATCATGGCTGCCGTCAGTGAAGTTGGATTGATATTCGTACCCAGTAAGGATGGCAGAAGCCATTGCAAGGAAGAATGGACAGATTTTGACAAGCTGCAAAAGGGAATCGAATTGATATATGATACAATACTAAAATTAGGGGAGGTATAAAATGGATATCAAGGAATTAATGAAGAAGCATTTGGACTATGCAGTAGCAACGAGGAGATACTTTCACGAAAATCCTGAACCAAGCATGAAGGAATTCAATACTCAAAAGAGAATAATGGAAGAACTTAAGGCTATGGGTATAGAACACTATCCATGCGGAGGGACAGGGGTCGTAGGTATCATTAAGGGAAAAGGACCTGGAAAAACTATAGCTCTGAGAGCAGATATTGACGCATTGGAGGTTCAGGAGGAAAATCCTGTACCTTATAAGTCAAAAATCGATGGAATGATGCATGCATGTGGACATGATACTCATATTTCCGGCCTGCTAACAGCGGCAAAGGTCCTCAATGAGATCAAGGATGAGTTTGACGGTACAGTAAAGCTGATATTTCAGCCAGGTGAAGAAGTTGCCCAGGGTGCGCTTGCCATGATCAAGGATGGAGTAATGGAGGGCGTGGATGGAATTTTTGGGATCCACATCTGGAATGACGTTGAAACAGGAAAGGTATCTGTGGAAGCTGGACCAAGGATGGCATCAGCTGGAATGTTTAAGGTATATATCACCGGAAAAGGCGGCCACGGTGCTATGCCGCACCAGACAGTAGACGCATCAGTTGTGGCATCTGCCATCGTCATGAACCTCCAGAGCATAGTCAACAGGGAGATAAACCCTTCAGATACTGCAGTTGTTACCGTCGGAATGATAAGAAGCGGCTCCAGATGGAATGTAATATCGGGTGAGGCTTATATGGAAGGCACTACAAGATGTTACAGTATGGAGGTAAACAATGCCTTTGAAGGTCAGATCAGAAGAATTGTAGAGATGACAGCACAGGCATATAGGGCGGAAGCAAGAATGGAATATACTCAAATGACCATTCCTACCATCAATGATCCTATGATGTCAGCTATAGCTGCCGAATCAGTTAAAAAAGTTGCTGGCGAAGAAGGCCTGGTGACCTTTGAAAAGACCTCAGGAGGAGAGGATTTTGCATTTTTCTCAGAATATGCTCCTTCGACATTTGCCTTTGTTGGTTCAAAAAATACTGCCAAGCTGGACTATTACCCTCACCATCATCCAAAGTTCGATATCGACGAGGATGCTCTTGGGGTATCAGCAGGTCTTTACACACAATTTGCTCTTGATTTTCTAAGTAAATAAAAACTGCCCTGAATCCTATAAGGAGTCAGGGCATATTTTTTTCTCAAGCTCTGGGTAAATTGAAATGATCTCAAAGGCAAGCTGAAGCCTAAGTCTCTTTTCATAGTCATCAAGGTCAAGGCTTAGGATCTCCTTTACCCTTGACAATCTGTAGGTAAGGGTATTCCCGTGAATATGAAGGGTATCCCTGGTGCCGGACCAATTTCCACAGCTTTTGATATAGACTTTTAATGTTTGGTACAGCTCAGCCCGTGAAAAGCCAGGGTATTCTGAAAGCGGGCGGAATACCTTGATCACAAACTCCTCCAGCTCTTTTCTGTCCGCCTTCAGGAGGAACCTTTTAACCTCAAAATCCTCATAGAACACACATTTATCCCTTAAAGCCCCGATCGGCGCAAGTTCAAAAAGCCTGAAGGAATAGTCATAGGTAGTACGCAGCTGTTTCCAGTCGTCGATTCTTTCGCTTACAACCATCGATATGGCTGGAGAGTAAATGTGGGAGAACTCAGAGCCAATAAAGTAGTTAACCAGATCCCTATGGAATTCCATTATACCCTTACGGGTTGGATTCTTAGTCTCGTCAAGAAGTACGATGATCATATTTCCCTTCAGCAATAAAAGACAATTTTTAAACCTCTGCAAAGCCAGTGCGTTTACTTCCTCATACAAATGCTTTATAAGCTTATAATTTGAAACCTGAATCGTGGGTAGCTCCAACCTTATCAGGATAAGTCTGTGGGGCCTTCAAGATCGACCTTGTACCTTTTGGAAAATGCCTCGATGGACTCCAGACTGCCTGAATTCATAAGGTTGTCAAAGAGATCCCCCTTTATAGACTGTTCAAGATTGAACATCCATATGATCAAGCAGATTTGATTTTTGAAAGGTGAGTGCATCTCTTGATACTGAGAAATCTCCCCAGTAGCTTATCACGGAATAAAAGGAGTCTATGACAAAAACATCGCTCTGCAGGAGCATCGACACCTCCCGAACAATATCGTCTATGGTGCTTTTCTTAAGGATCATCTCAGTAAACCTGTTGTGGAGGTAGCATTGAGCAGTCTTGTTGCCTCCAGGATATTTTGAAGCTCCAGTATTCTTCTTTCGGATTTCTGCATTGGATTCCCTCCAAATCAGATTTTTACCTGGTGGTACACCTTTTTGCCTTTTCTTATCAATATCCTGCCGTCCTTGAAGTCGTCAAGCGATACCATCCTGTCGACAGCCTCCACCTTTTCGCCGTCAATAGTAATGCCGCCTTGCTCTACCAGACGCCTTCCCTCGCTATTTGTCTTAATAAGTCCGAGCTCTCTCATAAGATCGAGAATTCCGATCCCTTCCTCAAAAATTTTCGCATCCATGTCGGTAGAAGGAATGGACTCTGAATCCGCAGAGCCTGCAAATAATGACCTCGAAGCCTCCAAAGCCTTATCCGCATCCTCCTTGCCGTGTACCATTTGAGTGACCTCGTATGCAAGGACCTCTTTGGCCATATTGATCTCAGCATCCTTAAGTGCACTCAGTCTTCTGACCTCATCCATGGGAAGGAATGTCAGGAGTGCCAGGAATTTCTCAACATCTCTGTCGTCAACATTTCTAAGGTACTGGAACAGTTCATATGGAGAGGTCTTCTTCCTGTCAAGCCAGATCGTACCCTTCTCGGTTTTTCCCATCTTTGTCCCCGCGGCAGTTGTCAGGAGCTTGAAAGTCATTCCGTATACCTTATCCTGCTCAAGCTTCCTGACAAGCTCATAGCCTCCGATTATATTAGACCACTGGTCGCTTCCTCCAAGCTGCATCTTGCAGTTGTGGTGTCTGTATAGGTACAGAAAATCATAGCTTTGCATCAGCATGTAGCCAAATTCGAAAAATGTAAGTCCCTGCTCCAGCCTGTTCTTGTAGCAGTCAAAAGTAAGCATTCTGTTAACTGAGAAGTGGACCCCGATCTCTCGCATGAAGTTTACAAAATTAAGATCCATTAGCCAGTCTGCGTTATTCACCATTATTGCTCTGTCATCGTTAAAGTCCAGGAATCTCTTGAACTGTTCCTTAAAGCATTCTGCATTATGGTCGATCATCTCTCTCGTCAATACTTTTCGCATATCCGACTTTCCGGAGGGATCGCCTATCATCGTAGTTCCTCCGCCAAGAAGTGCAATGGGCTTGTGACCAGCCCTTTGCATATGCATCATAACCATCATCTGGAGGAAATGTCCAAGCGTAAGACTGTCCGCAGTGGCATCAAAGCCTATATAGAATGCCACGGATTCCTTCTCCAACAGCTCCCTGAGCTCCTCCTCATGTGTTACCTGATCGATGTAACCTCTTTCATTCAAAACGTCAAATACATTTGCCATAGAAAAACCTCCTGAAAAAAAATAAGGGCTTTCTCATCCATAAGGACGAGAAAACCCGTGGTACCACCTTAATTCGCAAAAAGCCTCTCGCTGCGTATGGTGCAGCTCTACCACAAGACTCAGGACTGTAATTCAGCGCCGTGCTCTGCCGATTTTCCACCATCCTCAGCTCTCTCTTAAAACATTACCGACCGCCTACTTGTTCCATCATCGTCAATATACAGTTAACCTCATATTAATACACGCAGATGGCAATGTCAACATTCTATTCAGTGGAAACTACTCTGTCACTGCTATTGCAGCTGAGTTTTCCCACAGACCGTGGATATTGCAGTAGCTTGCTGCAATTATGGAACCTGAAGCGGGAACCTTGAATCTGACCACTCCAAACGGGTTTGTAAGGATTTCAGACTCGCCATGGGCAGCAAATGATATTGTGGCGATCTCAACCGGGAATTTGCCCTCGTCAGCCTTGAAATAAACCTTGATCCATGCTATGTAGTGCTCAAGGGTATTGGGGTGAGGGATCTGTTCGCCAACAAGGACCTTGACCTCTATTTCCTCGCCTTTTTTAGCAGATTCAGGCGCATGGATCACCGGTACGTGCTTCTCTCCCTTCCAGTCTCCGCTTTGATACATTGTACCTATACTCATAACTCATTCCTCCTTTAACATTTTGTTACTTTATACCCCTCATATATCGGGTTATCACAAAAAGTATCTCAGTAAGACCTCCTTTGTCATCTGTCCTGATTAAAAGCACCAAAACTTGAGTATACTTAGGACAGAGAGGAGCGTTGCTTATGAAGGATATAAACTTGATAGCCACCACCACATTTGGTCTGGAGGCAGTTGCCAAAAGAGAGCTTGAAGCTCTTGGATATGGAAACATTAAGGTTGAAAACGGTAAAATCGAGTTTAAAGGCGGTCTTGATGATATTGTAAAAACCAATTTGTGGCTAAGGACCGTGGATAGGGTACTTGTCAAGCTTGCCGAATTTAAGGCTACCAGCTTTGAGGAGCTGTTTCAGGGAACCAGGGCTGTCCAATGGGCAGACTGGATACCCGAGGACGGTGCCTTCATCGTTGAGGGGAAAAGCATTAACTCAAAGCTATACAGCATTTCTGACAGCCAGCGGATAGCTGAAAAGGCCATAGTTGACAAGCTGAAAGAGAAATATCCTGTGGAATGGTTCTCAAAGTCAGGAGCCAGGTATCGAATAGAGGTTTCCATCCTGAAAGACATAGCGACTATAACCCTGGACACCTCAGGTGACGGACTTCACAAAAGAGGCTACAGGGACAGAGCGGGCGATGCTCCAATAAAGGAAACCCTTGCAGCTGCTATGATATTACTCAGCTACTGGAACAAGGACAGAGTCCTCCTGGATCCATTCTGCGGATCAGGAACGATCCTTATAGAAGCCGCAATGATAGGCAGGAACATGGCTCCTGGCCTGGACAGGAACTTCGATGCTGAAAAATGGAGTATAATTTCCCCTGAGATATGGAGCAGCGAAAGGATAAAGGCACGCAGCGCAATTGATTTTGACTCACAGCTTAAACTTTTAGGCTGCGATACTGATAAGAGGTCGATCCTAAGAGCCAGAGACAATGCGGCAAATCTTGGGCTTGAGGACGACATTGCTTTTTTTATGAAGGACATGCGGGACGTTGACATAAACGACGAATATGGGGTTGTAATAACCAACCCGCCATATGGCGAGCGTATGGGAGAGAGAGAAGAGGTTAGAAAGCTTTATACTGATTTTGGAAGCAAATTCAGACCTCTTGAAACCTGGTCCATTTATGTCATAACCTCAAATGAGGAGTTTGAAAGTCTTTACGGGAAAAAAGCTGACAGGAAGAGGAAGCTTTACAACGGACGAATAAAGGTAGACTACTATCAATTCTATGGACCGAGACCAAAGTAGGAGGTAGATGGTAATGGGTATTTATACTAAAACTGGTGATAAGGGCACGACTTCCCTGTTTGACAACAAAAGAGTCACTAAGGATGATATAAGAGTGGAAAGCTATGGCACCATCGACGAGCTTGGTTCGTTTTTAGGGCTGGCCAAGAACTTCGTAAAAGAGCCTGAGATGAAGGAACAGATCTTCACGATCCAAAACAAGCTTTTTACCGTAGCAACCAACCTGGCAACAGAGAACCAGGCGAAGGTTATGTATAAGATCAAGGAAGAGGACATTAAGTATCTTGAGGAGATAATCGACCTGTATATGGGAAGGCTTAATGATCCCACAGGCTTCATCGTGCCTGGATCCAGCGTCGAATCGGGCTATCTCCACGTTGCAAGGACTGTCTGCAGAAGGGCGGAGAGAAGGATCGTAAGCCTCACCGGCGTAGCTGAGGTGGATCCTCTGGTCGTCAAATACGTTAACAGATTGTCGGATGCGATCTACGCAATGGCAAGGTATTCCGAGGATCAGCAGAGCTCTGTAAAGTACCAGTGAACCTTAACAACTGAATATGGCATGGAATGAGCCGGAATTTTGTAAAACACGCAATTAATCTGTGGAAATATGACGAATTATGGTATACAATTATGGTAATCACCGTTTTTATCGGTAAGGGGTATAATTAATAGTTAATTCTTTATCAAATTGCCCGGCTTGGAGTGATGATCATGATTGATGGAAGAAAAACCATAAATGAGGGTATGGATTACATCGAGTATGGAATCCTGAACTACCACGTCCTTGAGGGCATGGCTGACTGGGTCCGCGTTGTGGACCTGAATGGCAAGGTTATTTTTGCCAACAGCTCAATGAGGAAGGCTCTTGGAGAGGACATAGTAGGAAGAGAATGCTATAAATCATATTGCAAGGATGAAAGATGCGCCTTCTGCATAACCAATAAAAGCATAGCAACGGGAGAGACTGTACAAAAGGAAGAGATAATAAACGGACAGTATTATTCCGTCAAGAGCTCCCCGGTCAGGGACAGCAACGGGAAAATAAATGCAGCGGTTGAGGTCTTCCGGAATGTCACCAGGGAGCGAAAGCTTGAGCTTGAGCTTATCGAGAGAAACAAAAAGATAAGCAAGGACCTTCACTTTGCAAGAAGGATACAGGAAAAAGTCCTGCCAAAAAGAGGAATAATAGACAATGTGACCGTAGACTACATCTACAAGGCATCTGAGATGCTGAGCGGAGACATGTTTGATATCTTCCACATCGATGAAAGGTCGCTTGGGATATACATTTGCGACGTAGCCGGTCATGGGATCGCCGCCTCAATGATGACCATGTTCATCAAAGAAACCATGAGAAGCATCAAGGATGAGATCAGAAGCCCCTCTGAGACTCTGGAGGAGCTCCATAGAAGGTTTACTGCTCTGGACCTGGAGGCGGATAAATACTTTACTATTTTTTACGGTGTATATGACAAAGAGACTCATAAACTGATTTACTCCAACGCAGGTCATAATTGCTACCCGATCAAATTCAACTCAGGCCATGTCGAGCCGTTAAAAATAAAGGGATACCCGATAACGATGCTTTTCGGAGGGGTTACCTATAAGGAGAAGGAGGTTTCCCTGGAAAAGGGTGACAAGGTCCTGCTGTATACAGATGGAATAACTGAAGCAAGGGACCACAACGACGTTCAGTTTGGAATCGAGGGAGTACTTGAAACAGTAAGAAAAAACCCTGACAATATGCTAAAGGAAATAGAGGAAAAATTCATAATCCACAGCTGGGGGGAGCAGAATGATGATTATGCCCTCGTGCTGCTGGAGGTAATGGAATAGGAGACTAACCCGGAATTTGATTCTGGGTTATATTTTTAGACAGGAGGGATACTGTGTTTATTGAATTTGACTACTCAAAGGGCTTCATCAAGGAACATGAAATCGAGATAATAAAACCACAGGTGGACATCGCCCACCAGCTTCTCCATGACAGGAAAGGCCCGGGGAGCGAATTCACAGGCTGGCTTGAATGGACAGAGACGATCGACAGGGAAGAGCTGGAAAGAATCCATACAACAGCTGAAAGGATCAGACAAAATGCAGATATACTTCTTGTTATCGGAATTGGGGGCTCTTATCTCGGAGCCAGAGCGGCAATGGAAGCTCTGTCCCACAGCTTCCACAATCTTCTGGATAAAAGCGCCAGAAAGGCACCGCAGCTGATCTTCGTAGGCAACAACATGTCTCCTAAATACTATTCGGATGTTATGGACCTTCTGGATGGACGGGAAATATACATAAACGTCATATCGAAATCGGGAACTACAACTGAACCTGCGGTAGCCTTCAGACATTTCAGAAGCTACATGGAAAAAAGATATGGACTGGAGGAGTCATCAAGGAGGATTATCGCGACAACTGACAGGGCAAGAGGAGCTCTTAAGACCCTGGCGGATAAAGAAGGCTATGAAACCTTTACTATACCTGATGACATTGGCGGGAGATATTCTGTAATGACTGCTGTAGGCCTGCTTCCTCTGGCAGCGGTAGGGATAGATATCGTCAGGATGCTGGAGGGCGTTCATGCTGCAGCCATAGAATACAGCAATCCCAGTCTGGATGAAAACAGCTGTTACCAATATGCAGCCACCCGACAGATTTTAAGCAGGAAGGGTAAATCCATAGAGATACTGGTAAGCTATGAGCCGTCTCTGCAATACCTTGGAGAATGGTGGAAACAGCTTTATGGTGAGTCTGAAGGCAAGGACGGAAAGGGGATATTTCCTGCAAGCGTAAGCTTCACTGCAGATCTTCACTCTATGGGTCAGCTGATCCAGGATGGAGCCAGAAATATATTTGAAACCACTATTCTTGTGGGGAGTCATGACAGGGACATTGTAATTAAGGGAGACGATGATGATCTGGATGGGCTGAACTACCTTCAGGGAAAGACTATTGGAAACGTGAATAGGAAGGCATACGAGGGAACGGTTCTTGCACACCTGGAAGGAGGCGTCCCCAATCTGGCCATTACTATACCAAAGCTTGATGAATACTCCTTCGGAAAGCTTATATACTTCTTCGAGAAGGCATGCGCCATCTCCGGATATATCCAGGGAGTCAATCCATTCGACCAACCGGGTGTCGAGCAGTACAAAAGAAATATGTTCAGGCTTTTGGGCAAATCCGGATATTGATCAGAAATAACCTGATATTGCCATTTTCTGTGTATTGATATATTATAGTCAATGGGAGGGATGGAAATGACCTACGAGCATTTGAAGATCGATAGAATCGGAAGTATTGCAACTCTTTCAATCAACAGACCTGAGGCACTGAACGCATTGAACTATAAGCTCTTGGTTGAGCTTAAATCAGCGGTTGATTCAATATCTGCTGATGATTCGGTACATGTCCTAATATTGACAGGCGAAGGAAGAGCCTTCGCAGCTGGTGCCGATATAGCAGAAATGAAGGATATGGGTCCGGACCAGGCAAGAGGCCTTGCAAAGCTGGGTCTTGAGGTATTCAGGGCTGTCGAGCTTATGGAAAAGCCTTCCATAGCTGCAGTCAATGGCTTTGCACTAGGCGGTGGCTGCGAGCTTGCCATGTCCTGTGATATAAGGATCGCATCAAGTAAGGCCAAGTTTGGACAACCTGAAGTAAACCTGGGAGTTACTCCTGGATTTGGGGGAACGAACCGCCTTGCAAGACTTGTTGGACCAGCCAAGGCTAAGGAGATGATCTTTACAGGAGATGTAATTGATGCACTTGAAGCGGAAAAGCTGGGTCTTGTAAACATGGTTACTGAACCTGAGTCACTGATGGAAAAATCCATGGAGCTGGCAGAGAAGATAGCTTCAAAGGGTCAGCTGGCAGTCAGATACTCAAAGCAAGCGATCAACAGAAGCTTTGAAACTGACATTGAGACAGGAATGGAGATAGAGAGGAATCTGTTCAGTCTATGCTTTGCAACAGAGGACCAAAAGGAAGGGATGGATGCGTTTCTTAACAAAAGAAAGCCTGAATTTAAAGTAAAATAACGGAGGTGCTATTATGAAGAAGGTAAGCATACTTGGCAGAGGAACTATGGCATTGGGTATAGTTCAGATATTTGCCGAGAGAGATTTTGATGTAAATGTATGGGTCAGATCCATCGACGAGAGCAACCCAAGGGCAAGCGTAGCTCCTATAGCTAAGACGCTTGAAAAGCTGGTCGCCAAGGAGAAAATAACTGCTGAGCAAAAGGATAAAACTCTCGCGAACATTACTATTACAACCAATCTTGACGATGTCGCGGACAGTGATCTGGTCATCGAGGCGATATCAGAGGATATGCAGGTCAAAAAGGAAACCTTTAAGAAGCTTGACGAGCTATGCAAGGAGAGCACCATACTTGCCACCAATACATCATCTCTTTCAATAACCGAGATAGCCAATTCAACCGGAAGACCTGACAAGGTCATAGGCATGCACTTTTTCAATCCGGTACCCTTAATGAAGCTGGTTGAGGTAATAAAAGGACTTGCAACCTCAGAAGAGACAAAGGATGCAATTATTGAATTGTCGAAATCTCTTGGGAAAACTCCGGTAGAGGTAGCAGAGGCTCCGGGATTTGTCGTAAACAGGATACTTATACCAATGATCAACGAAGCTGTCGGGATACTTGCCGATGGAGTAGCCACTGCAGAGGATATAGACGAAGCCATGAAGCTTGGTGCAAACCACCCCATAGGGCCATTGGCTTTAGGTGATCTTGTTGGACTCGACGTATGTCTTGCAATAATGGATGTACTCTACAATGAATATCAGGATCCAAAATACAGGGCTCACCCTCTATTAAGAAAAATGGTAAGGGCGAATCTTCTTGGAAGAAAGACCGGGAAGGGCTTCTTTGCTTATTAATATATGTAAAAAATTTAACCCCCGGATCGGGGGTTAAATTGCTTTTTGGCTGTCAGCGCTAAATCTGTTCAAAAGATTGGTTCCTACCTGATATATGTTTCCGGCTCCCATGGTAATTACAGTATCGTGATTTGAAACTTCCTGCAGGATATACTCCTCGATCTCACTGAAGGATCCCAGGTAAACTGCCTCGTAGCCTCTTCTTCGAATAAGTTCTGCAAGATCTCTTGAATGTATCTCTCCGTTGTCAAGCTCTCTTGCTGCGTATATGTCAGCGATTATTACTCTGTCTGCGTCCGAGAATGCCTCTGAGAAGCTGTCGAGGAGTATCTTAGTCCTCGTAAAGGTATGGGGCTGGAATATGCAAAATACCTTCTCGTCAGTGGAATTCCTTATGGCATTCAGCGATGCTTTGATCTCAGTGGGGTGATGTGCGTAATCATCGATGATCCTTACGTTTCCCATAAAGCCCTTAAGTTCAAGTCTTCTGTGAACCCCGCCATAGGACGATATCTTTTCCAGAACCAGATCCCTGTCTACTCCCATCGAATATGAGGCGGCGATAGCCGCCAAAGCGTTATACACATTATGCTTGCCCATTACGCCAAGCTTAAGACTACTCTCGAAGCTGCCTTCCGCATAGAGATCAAAGGAAGGGTACCCAAGAGGGTCAAAGGATATGTTTTTAGCCATAAAATCAGCGTCTGAGTCAATTCCTATAGTCACGACTTTTCCCCTGCAAGCACCTGCAAGCAATCTGACATGCTCATCGTCATTATTTGCAATAAGCACATCCCTTTCAGTAAGATTATCCACAAATTCCCTGAAGGTATCGGTTATATGGTCTATGCTCTTGAAAAAGTCCAGGTGGTCCTCGTCAATATTTAGAATTATCGCCATGGACGGATGGTATTTAAGAATATTCGCCTTATATTCACATGCTTCAGTAAGCAGGAATTCATTTGTTCCTAGCTTCACGTTCCCGCCTATAGAGTCAAGCTCTCCTCCCAGAAGTATGGTGGGATTCATCTGTGGGTTATTTATTATAGTTGCGATCATGCTGGTTGTAGTAGTCTTTCCGTGAGTACCCGATACAGCGATCGAATTCCTGTAATTTCTCATCAGCGAACCCAAAAAGGATGCTCTGTCTATTACACAAGCTCCTGATTCCCTTGCAGCAATAAGCTCGACATTGTCTGGTGCAATCGCGTCAGTGAATATTATCAGATCTGCATCTCCAATGTTACTTGGAGAATGCCCTATATAGATCTTTGCTCCCAGATCTCTCAGATGGCCGACGATGTGGCTGTCCGAGTTATCTGTTCCTGAAACCTGGTAGCCCTTGCTTAGCAGTATCTCTGCCATTCCACTCATGCTAATGCCGCCTATCCCTATGAAGTGGACCTTATTATAGGCCTTGGCATCAAAATAAAATTCAAACATTTATTTTCCCCCTGAATATACTTCGGTTATAATGGCCTTGGAGGGCAATTTATATGCCTTGCTCCTGCCATTGAATGATTATATCATACCAAAAATAATATTAAAGGACAAATTCACATGGTGAAAACAAAAAAACCAATAAAAAATTTACAATTTTCAAAAAAAAGAAGGATTTTTGAAAAAAATGTAGAATAAATATAGTGAATGCGATTGATGCGTCGGGGAAGGTGGTGAGACAATGAAGATTACTGACGTAAGGGTAAGAAAGGTTACTGAGGAAGGCAAAATGAAGGCGATAGTTTCAGTTACGTTTGACGATGAATTCGTCGTTCACGACATTAAGGTCATCGAGGGACAAAACGGACTATTTATTGCCATGCCAAGCAGGAAGATGGCTGACGGTGAATTTAGAGACATCGCTCACCCAATTAATGCCACCACAAGGCAAAAAATCCAGGAAGCCGTCTTTTCAGAGTATGAGAAGTCGCTGACAGCAGAGTAAAAGGGCCCGATGGGCTCTTTTGCTTTATAGGGGAGTATTTTATTAAAATATTGATGATTTGGGGTAGACTTATAGGTTAAATGGGTTAAAATATTATAGAGGCAATTAAAAAAGAGGTGTATATAGTATGAAAGTAAGCATAGTATTGGCTGCAGGGGAAGGTACCAGGATGAGATCCGACCTTGCCAAGGTGATGCACAGGGTATGCGGCAGACCGATGCTTGAGCACGTGCTGGATGCATCTGCAAAGGCAGGCATGGATAAAAATTTAGTTGTAGTGGGTCACAAAAAGGAAGATATCCTGGAGCAGATATCGGGAGAGAACATAGTGTTCGTGGAGCAGCCGATGCATGATGGAGCACCCTACGGTACTGGATTTGCAGTAATGCAGGCTCTGCCACATATTGATGACGACTGCACTGTCGTCGTTCTTTGCGGGGACACTCCGCTTGTAAAGAATGAGACGCTCAAGGACCTGATGGAGCATCACGAGATGAACGATAACTCCGCAACAGTTCTTACTACCGTCATGGATGACCCGACAGGATACGGCAGGGTCATAAGAAAAACAGATGGATCACTACTGGAGATAGTAGAGCAGCGGGATGCATCTGAAGAGCAAAAAATCATAAGGGAGATCAACTCCGGGATATATTGCTTCAAAGCCTCCACACTGAAGGAAGGTCTGGAGGAAATAAGCAATGACAACAGTCAGGGAGAATACTACCTTACTGATGTCATAGGTATACTTAACGGAAGAGGATATAGGGTCGGTGTCCTGGAGGCAAAGGACCACACCGAGATCATGGGAGTCAATTCGAGAGTACAGCTGGCCGAAGCAGAAAGTATAATGAGAAAGAGGATCAATACCTTGCACATGCTGAACGGGGTAACCATAATCGACCCCGAAAGAACATACATTGAGGAAGGTATAGAGATCGGCAGGGATACTGTTATATATCCAGGAGCGGTGCTGCAGGGCAGAACAGTAATAGGAACAAATTGCCAGCTTCTTGGCGGGACGAGGATCAGGGATAGTAAAATAGGAAGCTGCGTTGATATAGAATCTTCGCTGATAGAAGAGAGCATAGTGGGAGATGGTACTCACATAGGTCCCTACGCGCACCTCAGACCAAAGAGCGTACTTGGTGAACGTGTAAAAATTGGGAACTTTGTAGAGGTCAAAAATGCAAACATAGCGGACGGCTCAAAAGCAAGCCATCTTTCCTATGTTGGAGACGCTGATGTCGGCAAGGATGTAAACATTGGCTGTGGAGTAGTGTTTGTAAACTATAACGGAGTCTCAAAATCAAGGTCCATAGTGGGAGATCATGCCTTTGTTGGCAGCAATTCCAATTTAGTTGCTCCGGTCGAGGTAAAGGAATGGGGATATATAGCTGCAGGGTCCACGATCACTGACGACGTGGGAGAAGGCGAGCTTTCCATAGCAAGAGCAAGGCAGGTCAACAAAGAAGGCTGGGTTGAGAAAAAGGGCTTCAAAAAACATAAATAGGAGGAAGTTAAATGAACCTTTGTCTTGGAGGAGTAAAGGTATTCACAGGCAATGCCAATAGAGATTTAGTCAAAAAGATTTGCTCCGAGCTGGATATCCAGCTTGGGAATTGCGAAGTAACTCATTTCAGCGACGGAGAGATAAACGTCAATATCGGTGAGACCGTAAGAGGCTGCGACGTCTACATAATTCAGCCCACAAATTCACCTGTAAATGACAATCTGATGGAGCTGTTGATCCTTATCGATGCAGTAAAGAGAGCTTCAGCAGGGAGGATAAATGCAGTTATCCCCTACTACGGATATGCCAGACAAGACAGAAAAACCAAGGCAAGGGAGCCGATCACAGCTAAGCTTGTTGCAAACCTAATAACTACAGCGGGAGCAGACAGAGTAGTATCGATGGATCTCCATGCAGGTCAGATCCAGGGGTACTTCGATATTCCGGTGGATCATTTGTCTTCCATTCCATTGCTTGCAAATTACTTCAAAAATATAGTAGATGAGGATACAGTAATAGTATCTCCCGACCTTGGCGGAGTAACAAGAGCAAGAACCTTTGCCAACATTCTGGATCTGCCCATAGCAATAATCGAGAAGAGAAGACCTAAGGCAAATGTCTCGGAGGTAATGAATGTTATAGGTGAAATCGAGGGGAGAAATGTGATCCTTGTAGACGACATTATAGATACCGCAGGAACAATAGTAAAGGCTGCCAGTGTTCTGAAGAGCTTCGGCGCCAAGAAGGTCTACGGCTGTGCAACCCACGGTGTTCTTTCCGGCCCTGCATTGGAAAGGATCCACACCTCTGAGCTTGAGAAGTTCGTAATAACCGATACTATTCCATTGTCTGACGAAGCTAAAATTGATAAGATAGAGGTTGTAAGCGTAGCTCCACTATTTGCAGAGGCAATAAAGAGGATCAATTCCAACGAATCAGTAAGTATAATTTTCGAGTGATCCGGCATTGGGAGATGGTCAAGTGTTTTTGATAGTGGGTCTTGGT
The DNA here is from genome assembly GCF_004101785.1 of Gudongella oleilytica. NCBI lineage: Bacteria > Bacillati > Bacillota > Tissierellia > Tissierellales > Tissierellaceae > Gudongella > Gudongella oleilytica. Next base: position 1,933,741 of record NZ_CP035130.1, on the reverse strand, counting down.
AACCCGGGAAAAGAATATGATAAGACCAGGCATAACGTGGGCTACGATGTGGTTGACAGACTGGCGGGAACCAACAGCATCAAGGTTGACAGGATAAAATTCAAAGCCCTCACAGGTGAAGGCACCATCGCCGGCAAGAGGGTCATGCTCATGAAGCCCCTGACCTACATGAACAACAGCGGGATAGCCTTAAGGGAAGCTATGGAGTACTACAAGCTGTCCATAGAGGATCTTATTGTCATCGTGGATGACATAGACATCGAGTTTGGCACGACCCGAATAAGGAAAAAAGGTAGTGCAGGCTCGCACAACGGTATGAAATCTATAATCTATCATCTGAAAAGGGACGACTTCACAAGGATAAAGCTTGGCATTGGGAAGAAACCTCCGGAGTGGGACCTGGCGGATTTCGTTTTAAGCAGGTTTTCCACTGATGAGAGAAAAGAAGTTGATAAAATGGTAATAAAGGCTGCAGAGGCTGTAGAAGCGATATTGAAAGATGGTATCGACGCAGCCATGAACAGCTTCAATATAAAAAATACAGCCCAGGATTAAACCTGGGCTTCCGGCGTTATGGAAGAGGAATGGAAATGAAGGATTTTTTGCTTGATTCATTGCTTCATCTCAAGTCCTACGGAAGTCTTCTAAAGGATATTGAGGAAAAAACTACACCAATTGCAGTCCACGGCCTCATGGAGGAGAACCTTGGACATTTTTCTGCTGCCCTCAATCTGCATCTTGGAAAGCAGCTTTTACTAATAACCTATGACGAGCTTAGAAGCAGACAGCTGTATGAGGATATAAAAAGCATCGCCGGAGAAGCCAGGACTGTACACTTCCCCAGAAAAGAGCTTTTATTTTACGACATAGATGCTCACAGTCACGAAAGGACCCACCAAAGAATTAAAGCCGTCTCAAGATTATTTGAATCCAGGGACACAATTGTCATAGCTTCAATAGAAGCCATTTCCGACAGGATCCTTTCAAGAAAAACTCTCGAGACTCATAGAATAAGCCTCTCCCTTGGAGAGGAGCACCTTCTCGATGTAATAACCGACAAACTCATAGCATCGGGTTATGAGAGAGTAAGCATGGTCGAGGCTCAAGGCCAGTTCAGCCTCAGGGGAGGGATACTTGACGTATTCTCACCAGACATGGAGAATCCTTCCAGGATAGAATTTTTTGACACAATGGTCGACTCCATAAGAAGCTTTGACTTCAGGACCCAAAGATCCCTCGAGGTCCTTGACGGCATCACGATCTATCCCTCAAGGGATATTCTTATTCCCAGGGATGGTTCAGTTATTGCAGAAGCCATTTCGAGGGATCTTTCATCCTACGTGAAGGCATCCACAGAAAAGCAGTCAAGAGATCTTGCTGAAGAGAAATTCGGAAAATACATCGAGCTGCTTAAGCAAGGCATCCACATTCCCAACAGGGATATTCTTCTGCCATACCTTGAAACTGAGACCATATCGGATATTCTCGATCATCTTAGAGAGGACGCAGTCATTCTATTAGATGAGCCCAGGAGAATCAGAGAGTCCAAGCTATCCCTGGAGAACAGCTTCGACAGCTGGGTTTCAGAGCTGTTTCAGGCAGGAGAGGTGCTTAAATCCCATTTTCATTCAAGAATAAGGCTTCAGGACTTCATAGATAATACCAGTAAATTCACCTGCCTTACCAGTGCGGCATTCCTAAAGCAGGACCATGATTTTCCTCCAAAGTCTATACATCAGCTGCAGGGAAGGCAGATGACGGTCTATCACGGAAAACTGGATCTCCTTAAGGAAGATCTCGAGAGGTTCAAATACAGGGGCTATAAAACGATAATACTATCCGGTACGGAAGGCAGAGGCAAACGGCTTAAGGACATGCTTGACAAGCTGGATACAGCCTCAGAGTACCATGAGACAAGGGATACAGAAATAAAAAGCGGCCAGCTTTTCATAACTCCCGGTTCGTTAAAAACTGGCTTCGAGTACGAGGGAGTCAAGCTCGCTGTAATAAGTGACGGAGATATTTTTGGAAGCGGAAGAAAGCGAACCAAAAAGAAAAAAGGAAAACCTCTTTCCAAGGATTCCTCATTAAGCTTTGGGGATCTTAAGGAAGGGGATTTTGTAGTTCATGAAAACTACGGGATCGGTCAGTACCTTGGAGTTCAGCAGCTTGCGGTCCAGGGTATAAAAAAGGATTACCTCCACATACAGTACAAGGGAAATGACAGGCTTTACCTCCCGATTGACCAGATGGGAATGATCCAGAAATATATTGGATCAGACTCCGTAAAGCCAAAGATAAACAAGCTAAGCGGTGGGGACTGGACAAAAACCCGCTCCAGAACGAAAAAGGCAATCGAGGACATGGCACAGGATCTCCTTGAGCTTTATGCAAAGAGAGAAAAGCTCAAGGGTTTCAGCTTCTCAGAGGATTCGACCTGGCAGAGAGAGTTCGAGGACATGTTTCCCTATGAGGAGACTCAGGGTCAGCTTCAGTCAGCTGAGGAGATCAAAAAGGACATGGAGACTCCAAAGCCAATGGACAGACTTCTCTGTGGAGATGTCGGCTACGGGAAGACTGAGGTGGCCTTAAGAGCTGCATTTAAAGCAATAATGGACGGGAAGCAGGTTGCCATATTGGTACCTACCACCATACTCGCCCAACAGCACTATAATACACTTATGGAGAGATTTGGAACATTCCCCGTAAAAATTGCAATGCTCAGCAGATTCAGGTCTGCCAGGGAACAGAAGGAGAACATCAAGCTCTTGAAAAAGGGGATGATAGATGTCGTCGTTGGGACACACAGACTACTCTCCAAGGATGTTGAGTTCAAGGATCTTGGGCTTTTGATAGTGGATGAGGAGCAACGGTTTGGAGTCAAGCACAAGGAAGCGCTGAAGAAACTGAAGGAGTCCGTGGATGTGCTTACTCTTACTGCCACACCCATACCCAGGACACTCCATATGTCCCTTGTAGGGATAAGGGACATGTCTGTAATAGAGGATCCGCCAGAGGAAAGATATCCTATCCAGACCTATGTGACCGAGCACAACAAGTCTCTTATCAGGGAGGCAATAATCAAGGAGATCTCAAGAGGCGGCCAGGTATACTACGTTTACAACAGAGTAGAGAAGATCGACAGGATATCCTCCGAGCTCCAGGACCTGGTACCGGAGGCTGTATTTTCAGTGGGGCATGGACAAATGCCCGAGCGGGAGCTTGAAAATGTCATGATGGATTTCATGAACCAGGAAACTGATGTACTTATATGTACAACAATAATCGAGACCGGTCTGGACATCCCCAATGTAAATACAATAATAATCCACGATGCTGATAAAATGGGACTTTCTCAACTGTATCAGCTAAGGGGAAGAGTCGGCAGGTCCAACAGGATAGCATATGCATACTTCACATATGAAAAGGACAAGGTGCTAAGCGAGGTTGCAGAAAAAAGACTGAGAGCCATAAAGGAGTTCACTGAGTTCGGGTCAGGCTTCAGGATCGCCATGAGAGACCTTGAAATCAGAGGGGCAGGAAACCTTCTTGGTATGGAGCAGCATGGACATATCGAGTCTATTGGTTATGACTTGTATGTAAAGTACCTTGGAGAAGCAGTCAGAAGGCTTAAGGGAGAGGTCGTCGATGAAAGGATCGACACGACGGTTGATATTAAGATTGACGGCTTTATCAGCGACAGGTATATTGAGGATGAAGACCAGAAGATAGAGATCTACAAGAAAATATCCTCAGTGGAGAGCATGGATGACTACAGGGAGCTTATAGATGAGCTGATCGACCGCTTTGGAGATCTTCCAAAGCCTGTTGAAAACCTGATGAACATTTCCTATATAAGGGCCTTGTCGAGCAAGAATGGCATAAAAAATATCCTCCAGCTGAGTGACAGTACCAGACTGGACTTCGCATCCCCCGACTGGCTGAAGCCTGAGCTTATAAACCAGCTCTCAGGGAAATATGGAGGAGAGATTGAGTTTGATCTTTCAACAGAGCCCGGGATAACTATAACGACTAAGACAGATATAATAAACAGGTTGAAGGATTTGGTTGAAGCAATTGACAATTTCAGCAGGCCGTAATATATTCTAAGTTGGTTTTTTCAGAGGGGGAAGTGATTTTAATGAATAAGAAGATAGCTGCAATATTGCTTACCTTGGTACTCGTTGCCTTGCCGGCAGGTTGCCAGAATGCAAGGGAAGGAGTAGTTGCAGAAGTCAATGGGATGGAGATAACACAGGATGAGTTCGATATGGAATTCCAGGTAAACAAGGCGAGATTCGAGAGGCAATACGGCGACGACGCACTATCCCAGGTGGGTATGGATGGGAAGACCTTAGGTGAAAGTCTGAGTGAAAACATCCTCGAGAACCTCATAATCCAGAAGCTAATCGAAGTTGACTCTCAGGAGAACGGGATTTCAGTTACCGAGGAGGAGATCGACCAGAGGATTTCATCTGTCAAGGAGGAGCTGGGCGGAGAGCAGGCATTCCAGGATTTCCTTGATTCAAACAGCTTCGATCTTTCATATTTCAGGAAATACGAAAGAGAGCAGCTTATCATTGACAAGCACAGGGAACTGATCCTTTCAGGAATCGAAATCAGTGACGATGAGGCAAGGGACTACTACTCACAAAACAGCGAAAGCCTAATAGAAGTTAAGGCAAGCCACATACTTCTTGGCTCAGAGGAGGATGCTCTAAGAGTATTACAAAGACTTCAAAATGGAGAGGACTTCGCTCAGGTTGCAATGCTGGAATCCCTGGACAGTGAATCGGCTGTAAGAGGGGGAGACCTTGGATACTTTTCAAGGGGCTACTACTCGATATCTGAGTTTGAAGAGAAGGCCTTTTCGTTGGAGGAGGGAGAAGTAAGCGGGGTCGTCAAGACAGAGGTAGGATATCACATAATATGGGTTATGGATAGAATGGACACCTATGAGGAGCTTGCCGACAAGGTGATAGAAACAATAAGGGAAGAAAAATATTTTCAATATATAGAAGAGCTTAGGGCTGAGGCTGAAGTAAAGAAATTCACAGAATAGCCTTAAGGCATCAGGAGGAGCAATAATGACTAAAAGTCAGAATTATTTAAAGGGTGCAGCGGTACTTGGTGTCGCCGGCATCATAGTAAAGATATTGGGAGCGGTATACAGAATACCTCTTTCCAATATTATAAAGGATGAAGGTATAGGCTATTATCAGACTGCCTATCCGATTTATGTCCTTTTGCTTACGCTTTCAACTGCAGGGATACCCGTTGCGATCGCAAAGCTGGTTTCTGAAAAGAGGGCTCTTGGTGACTACAGGAACGCCCACAAGGTTTTCAAGGTTTCCCTGGTGGGATTGGTGGTTCTGGGAATACTTACATCCCTTACAGTTGCAGTTGGTGCAGAAATGATAGTAGAGTCGATCGGTAATCCAAATGCCTACTATGCCTTGCTCGCACTTGCACCTGCGCTTTTATTCGTCCCCATAATGGCAGCATTCAGAGGATTTTTCCAGGGAAGCCAGACCATGTTCCCAACGGCATTGTCCCAGGTATTGGAGCAGCTGTTCAGGGTTGCCACAGGCCTTGGACTTACCGTACTGCTCCTTGACAAGGGACTTCCTATAGCTGCAGGCGGAGCATCCTTCGGAGGATCCATGGGTGCAATCATCGGCGCAGTAACAATAATCATCATATACTTAAAAAGAAGAAGCTCTATAAAGGATGAGATAGCCACAACAATAATAAGCAAGGAATATCCTGTTAAGAGCATCATAAAGGATCTGCTTTTGATTGCTGTACCGATAACCATTGGTTCAGCAATAGCCCCTATAATGAACACAGTGGATGCGGCACTCGTTTTCAGGAGACTGCAGGATATCGGCTACACCTCGAAAACTGCCAACGACCTCTACGGTCAGCTCACTGGAATGGCTCAAACGCTGGTGAATCTTCCCCAGGTTTTCTCGATAGCGATCTCAATGAGTCTTGTGCCTGCCATTTCGACTGCAAGCGCCAGGAAAGCACGGGATGAGCTGGGCAGTCTCATTTCATCCGGCATCAGGATGACGCTTTTGATAGGACTTCCTGCGGCACTTGGGATGTTCGTACTTGCCAAGCCTATAATTGCACTGTTGTACTTCAATAATGAGCCTTCTGTAATTGCAAGTACAGGGGACATTCTGACTTATCTTTCCCTTGGAGTGATATTTTTGACCCTTGTACAGGCTCTGACCGCCATTATCCAGGGACTTGGAAAGCCGATCATACCCGTAAGAAATCTATTCTTCGGTGCCTTGGCTAAGATTACCCTTACCTATATTCTCACTGGAATCCCTGCAATAAATGTAAAGGGTGCAGCCATAAGTACAGTAACTGCTTATGCTGTGGCGGCCACACTGGATTTCTATTATGTTATCAAAACGGCCAATGCCGGTATTGATCTCAAAAAGATACTTCTCAAGCCGCTGATGTCCTCATTGGGGATGGCGGCAGTCGTAAAGCTTGGCTACATGGCAATGTCATCAATAATGCCTGACAAGCTGGCAACGGTTGGAGCAGTGGGACTGGGAGTTGTAGTGTATGGGGTACTTCTGATCGTGACGGGAACTATAACCAGGGAGGACCTGGCCATGTTCTCCAAGGGAGGAAGAATTGCTGACAAGCTTGGCAGATTCCTGAAAAGCGAAAAACAATAAATCGTAAGGAGCTATTCTATGGATAAAATTTTTGTAATAGGCTTAGGGCCTGGAAGTCCGGACAACCTTACCTTAGCGGCTGTTGAAAGGATAAACGGAGAAGGACCACATTTTTTAAGGACCGAGAAGCATCCTGCAGTGGATTATTTCAAGACCAGAGGGATAGCCTACCAAGCCTTTGACAGCTACTATGATACCTCTGAAAGTTTTGAGGAGGTTTATTCCTCCATAACTGAAAGACTGATAGAAGAGGCTAAGACCCATGGCATCGTAAACTACTATGTTCCCGGGAATCCTATGGTTGCGGAGAGAACTGTAAAGCTTCTGGCAGACAGAACTGATGACATAGAGCTTAAGTTCGTTTCAGGAATGAGCTTTATCGAGCCCATGCTTGAGGCGACAGGAATAGACCCTGTAGACGGACTACAGGTCCTGGATGGAGCAGAGCTTAAATCGACTGATGTCAGCATAAGAAGCAACATAATAATCACCCAGGTCTATAATCCAAGAATAATGTCTGACATCAAGCTGATCCTGTCGGAAATATATGGCGATGAGCACGAGGTTTGCCTTGTTCACAGGGCTGGACTGCCCGATCAGAATGTAGAGAGGCTTATGCTTTCTGAAATAGACAGGTCTCCTTATATAGATGCCCTTACAAGCCTTCTCGTTCCCGCTCTTGTCGGCGACCGAAAATCAAGGTATTCCTTCGAGGACATAGTCGACATAATGGCAAAGCTCAGAGCTGAGAACGGCTGCCCCTGGGACAGAGAGCAGGACCACCTGTCCATAAGGCAGGCTGTGCTTGAGGAAGCCTATGAGCTGGTCGAAGCACTTGAGGACGAGGACCCTGAACACATAGTCGAGGAGTTGGGAGATTTACTGCTTCAGGTGGTTTTTCACACTCAGATAGGGTATGAAGATGGCGAATTTTACCCGTTTGACGTGACGACAGGTCTTGCAAGCAAGTTAATTTCAAGGCATCCACACGTTTTTTCAGAAAAAAATGTAGATAATTCCAGCGAAGTAGTATATAATTGGAATAAGATAAAGTATGAAAATAGGAATATATCAACCCTTTCAGAGAAATTGAAAAATATTCCAAGACTTCCAGCCCTGATGAGGAGCTACAAGGTCCAGGAAAAAGCCGCTGAAATAGGCTTTGACTGGGACAGCATCAGCGGCCCTTCAGACAAGGTGTCTGAGGAGCTTTTAGAGGTAATGGAGTCTTACACTGTATTTGGGCCCTCCCACAGCCATACCGAAGAGGAAATCGGCGATCTTCTCTTCGCCGTAGTCAATCTTTCCAGGTTTCTAAAGGTGGATCCTGAGGTAGCACTCAATAAAACCATTGGAAAATTCACAAAAAGAATGGAAAAGATGGAGTATATGGCTGAAAATATGGGTATACAGATGGAGGAAATGAGTCTGAATGAGTTGGATGCCCTATGGGACAAGGCTAAATCTGAAGAGTGAAGTTTGCTGATTGTGGACTCAAAAGTATGAATAAATTAGCAAATAAAAAACAAGGAGGAATCATTAATGAACAAAGCTGAATTGATCGCGAGCATAGCAGAAAAAAGCGACCTTACGAAGAAAGATGCAGAAGCAGCATTGAACGCATTTATGAAAGCTGTTGAGGAGTCATTGGCAGCAGGAAACAAGGTTCAATTGGTAGGCTTTGGTACCTTCGAGGTAAGGGAAAGAAAAGCTAGAGAAGGAAGAAATCCTAGAAATCCTGAAGAAGTTATTAAGATTCCTGCATCAAAAGCTCCTGTTTTCAAAGCCGGCAAGGCACTTAAGGAGAGCGTAAACGTAACTAAAAAAGGAAAGAAGAAATAAGAAAATCAGGTCTATGACCTGATTTTTTTTCGGGGGTAAATATGAGAATAGATAAATATCTTAAGGCATCGAGGATCATAAAACGAAGGACTGTAGCTAAGGAAGCCTGTGAACAGGGCAAGGTGTCGATAAACGGAAAGACCGCCAAGCCGGGAGACGAGGTAAAGGTGGGAGACGTCATCGTTGTTTCCTTCGGCAACGGCGAGATGAAGGTGGAGGTTCTGGATCTGAAGGAATCTGCGGGCAAGGACCAGGCAGACAGCCTGTACAAGGTTATTTAGCCAAGGGTAGTACTTGAAAATAATCATAAAACATGAGATAATTGACCGTAAGAATAGCAACATTTCTCAAAGGCGGTGATTTTGTGTCCGGAAAAAGAAAGATACAAAAAAAAGGCTTGAGAATATCACATGTTTTTGTTGTCCTGCTTGTGATATATCTCGTCACGGTCATGAATCATCAGAGACAGCTAATGAATAGCCTTGAGGAGAAAAGAGAGGTCCTTGAATCCGAGATAGTCCAGTTGGAGGACAAGATCGGGGATTTGAACGATCAGATCGAAAAAAGCGGCACTCTGGAATTCGTCGAGAGGATCGCCAGGGATGAGCTTGGTATGGTAAAGCCCAGGGAAATAATCTACATAGACAAAAGCAGTCCGGAGTACAATAAGGACAGTGTTTTTGACAAAGATAAATAATTGACATAACCCCAAGGCTGATATATACTCATGATATATTATCATTTGTAAGGAGGAAAAGGTTGTCTATGCCCGTATCTGTTGGAGAAATAGTAGAGGGTACTGTGACCGGAATAACTAATTTCGGTGCTTTTATTCAGTTGCCAGAAGGAAAGAGTGGACTTGTACATATCTCAGAGGTATCTCACGACTATGTAGAAAAGGTCTCGGATTACTTAAAAAAGGATCAAAAGGTCAAGGTCAAGGTATTGTCCATATCTGCAGATGGTAAAATAAGTCTGTCAGTAAGGCAGGCCAAGCCTAAGACAAGCAAGCCTGTGGAAATAGACTGGAGCAGGCAGGATGACAGACAGAGAAGCATGTCCTTTGAAGATATGCTGAACAGCTACCTCAAGGACAGCAATGAGAAGATGGACCAAATCAAAACCAAAGACGGCAGAAAGAGCTTTGGAGTGAGGGGCAAAAAAAACAGCAGCAACGATTGATAAAACCGGTTTAACCGGTTTTTTGTATTTGTGTGGAAGAAAAAAACTATGGGTATATTATGATACAGCTTGGATTGGGTGATCCAGATGGAGAAAAAGGTTCTTAAAAATATTATAGAGTATGGAATGGTCGATGCGGGGGACACCATTCTGGCAGCTGTGTCAGGAGGGCCGGATTCCATGGCAATGCTGATGAGCCTGGTGAACCTGAGGGAAAGACTTGGGTTCAGGCTTGCGATCGCCCATGTGAACCATGGCGTCAGAGGAGAGCTTGCCGACAGGGACCAGCGCTTTGTGGAAGAGGTAGCAAGGAAGCTTCAGATTCCCTATCACACGATCAACGTGGATATGGTTGCCCATGGCAAGGAGCTTGGTATATCATCTGAGGAAGCGGGAAGACTTCTTCGATACGATTTTTTCAGAAAGGTATTGGCAGGCTATGGCAAGGGCAGGATCGCTGTGGCACACAACATGAACGATCAGGCCGAGACTGTTCTTTTCAGGATAATGAGAGGAACAGGTATCGATGGCTTAAAGGGCATGAGCTTCAATCAGGATGATATCATTCGACCCTTATTGAATATAACAAGGGACGAGATAGAGGGTTATATCAGAGAGAATGGCATCGAGACCGTTGAGGATCACACAAACCTTCAGACAGTGTACACCAGGAACCGGATAAGACTTGAGCTTCTTCCATACATAATGGAGAACTTCAACCCGAATATAATTGAGGGACTCTTCAGGATGTCGTTATTGGCCTCTGAGGATAGTACCATAATCGAGGATGCGGTCGAAAAAAAATATAATTCTGTAGTGAAAAACAAAAGCTATAACAGTATAATTTTTAGTGGCAGCCACTTTACGATGGAGTCGCCGCCTCTTAAAAAAAGACTCATACGAAAGGCTGTACTTGGCATAAAAGGAACGCTCCACGGCATCGAGGAAAAGCATGTCAGCTCTGTTCTGGAGCTTTTCCAAAATGGGCGCACCGGCTCAACCCTTGACCTTCCGGGAGGTATAATAGCAAGAGTATCCTACGACGAGCTCTCCATTGAGAAATCAAGATCAGCCAGGGAAGAACTTCCTGAGGTGGAGATCAACCCTGGGGATAACCTGATACCGGAGTGGGGTCTTCTCATAAAGGTTGAGAATACAGAAAAAGCTGAAACAGGCGGAAGAGGAAAATTCACAGCAACCATAGATGGTGACAAGCTTGAGGGAACGATGATACTGAGACAAAGAAGGGATGGAGACAGGTTCTCACCCACAGGTCTAATCGGATCAAAGAAGCTGAAGGATTACTTCATAGACAAAAAAGTACCCAGAGACCAAAGAAACGAAATACCCATAATTTCAGATTCAAAAGGCATAGTCTGGGTGGTGGGACATTCAGTGGATAATCGGGTTGCAGCTGATATAAAAACGATAAATCATTTAAGGTTGACCATAAGTAAAATCAAATAAACCGATGGGAGGATATGATTTGAACGATCCAATCAAAAAGATACTCGTTGAAGAAGAAGCGATCAGAAAGAGAGTAAAGGAACTTGGAAGAGAGATAACCGAAGCCTACAAGGGAAAGGACCTTATAGTTGTCGGCATACTGAAAGGTGCTGTCGTATTTTTGTCGGATCTTACCCGAGCTATCGAAATGCCGGTGCTGATAGATTTCATGGCCGTATCCAGCTATGGAAAATCCAGCATATCCACTGGCGAAGTAAGGATAATGAAGGACCTGGACTTCAGCGTTGAAGGCAAGGATGTCCTTATAGTTGAGGATATTATAGATACAGGGCTTACTCTCAACTATCTGAAGGACATACTTACAAAGAGGGGAGCCAGCTCCGTAAGGATATGCACTCTTCTTGACAAGCCCGATAGAAGGACTGTAGGAGTGCACATAGACTTTTTGGGTTTCGAGATACCGGATGAGTTTGTAGTGGGCTATGGCCTTGATTTCAATGAGATGTACAGAAATTTCCCATTTGTAGGGGCTCTGAAGGAAGAGATTTACAGCTGAGGATTTATTGATTAGATAACCAGGCTATGGTATAATAAATAAATATCATCTAAACTGGGAATTGGAGGGAGGACTAGTATTGAAACGATTTTTTAAGGGCATCAGTATATACCTGCTGATAGTGCTTTTGATAATGTTCAGCGTAAGAATGTTCGGCACTGAGGTAGAACAGATCTCCGAATTTGATTTTACGGAGTTGGTGTCCAGACTTAAGGATGGAAGCATAGACAGAATAACCTCCATCGGGAATACGGTCGAGGGCGAGCTTAAGGATGGAACAAAGTTCACCGCAATACTGCCCGAGGAAGCAAGACCGACCTTCTATCACGATTACGTGAAGGAAATGGTCGATAATGAGACAATCAAATACGGCGCGGAGCAGATTCCCATAAGCCCATGGTATATAGAAATGCTGCCGACTCTGATGATACTTCTGGTTTTTGGAGTCGTCTGGTTCGTGTTTATGCAGCAATCTCAGGGCGGAGGCGGCGGTGGCCGGGTGATGTCCTTTGGGAAAAGCAAGGCTAAGATGCACAAGCTTGAGGAAGGAAAGCTCGTCACCTTCAACGAGGTAGCTGGGCTTGAGGAGGAGAAGGAGGAGCTTAAGGAGATAGTCGACTTTTTGAGTCATCCAAAGAAATATGTTGAAATAGGCGCAAGGATACCTACAGGTGTTTTGATGGTAGGACCTCCTGGAACAGGAAAGACATATCTTAGCAAGGCCGTTGCAGGAGAAGCGGGCGTACCGTTCTTTACGATCTCAGGATCAGACTTCGTTGAGATGTTCGTAGGAGTAGGTGCCAGCAGGGTAAGAGATCTGTTTGAGCAGGCAAAGAAGAATTCACCCTGTATAGTCTTTATTGACGAAATAGATGCAGTAGGCCGGAGAAGAGGTGCAGGGCTTGGCGGAGGACACGACGAAAGAGAGCAGACGCTAAATCAGCTCCTGGTCGAGATGGATGGATTCTCCAAGAATGAAGGCATAATAGTCATGGCTGCAACAAACAGGGCTGACATACTTGACCCGGCGCTGCTAAGACCGGGAAGATTTGACAGAACGATCTATGTCGGGCTTCCCGACATAAAGGGCAGGGAGGCGATACTCCAGGTCCACACCAGGAACAAGCCCCTTGCAGAAGATGTTGACCTTAAGGTAGTGGCTAAGAGAACACCGGGCTTTACTCCGGCGGACCTTGAGAACCTGGTGAATGAAGCCGCACTTCTAACAGCAAGATTCAATCTGAAAACCATACCTATGCACCTTATAGAGGAAGCTTCAATAAAGGTACAGGCAGGACCGGAGAAGAAGAGCAGAGTCATAAGCCCACACGAAAGAAAGCTCACGGCATATCATGAAGCGGGGCATGCCCTTACAGCCAGAATGATACCCGGTACTGACCCTGTTCACATGGTTACCATAATACCAAGGGGAATGGCTGGAGGCTTTACAGCCTATATACCTAATGAAGACAGGAATTACCTGACAAAAAAGCAAATGGAGGACAAACTTGTAATACTTCTTGGCGGCAGGGTAACTGAAGCTCTCGTCCTTGACGACATAAGCACAGGTGCTCAAAACGATATCGAGCGTGCAACAAAGCTTGCCAGATCTATGGTTACCCATTATGGGATGAGTGAAATCCTTGGACCTATGACCTATGGTACCGATGAGGAAGAGGTATTCGTAGGAAGAGATCTGAACAGATCCAGGAATTACAGTGAGGAAGTCGCAGCTGCAATCGACAAGGAAATGAGAAAGCTCATCGACACTGCATACCACAGGGCGGAAGCTATTATAAAACAAAATATGGAAGCTCTGCACAGATTGGCCGATGCTCTTCTCGAAAAAGAGACCATAGACGCCAGAGAGTTTGAAGAGATTTTCCAAGGAAGCTGATGCAGGCCCCTTCACGGGGACCTGCTTTTCGCATGCAGGGAATAATACAAATTTTGCAATTTTGCCTGCATGATTTAAAATAATTGAAGTTTATGTTGCAATATTGCCATAATTTCTAATATAATAAGTGGTAGATTAGGTACCATGATGAGGAGGTAAAGGGATGTACGATGACAAGAAACTTGATCAAGTAAAGTCTTCCTTTAAAGATTGGGAAGATAACAAGGTCCAAAAGCTTCTTTCCAAGTTTCCGGAGAGGAAGAAAACATTTTCCACTGGATCTGACACCGAGGTCGACAGATTATACACACCTGCCCATATAGAGGATCTGGATTACGAGAGAGATCTCGGTTATCCGGGTGAATACCCATTCACAAGGGGAGTTCAGCCAACGATGTACAGGGGCAGATTCTGGACCATGAGACAGTATGCAGGCTTTGCTACAGCCGAAGAATCCAACAAAAGATACAAATATCTTCTGGAGCAGGGACAAACAGGTCTTAGCGTAGCCTTTGACCTTCCAACTCAAATAGGCTATGACTCAGACCACAGCCTTTCAGAGGGAGAAGTAGGAAAAGTCGGTGTTGCCATAGACTCGTTGAGGGATATGGAAATACTGTTTGACGGCATCCCACTTGACAAGGTCAGTACATCCATGACTATAAATGCACCCGCCAGCGTTTTGTTGGCAATGTATATCGCAGTTGCTGAAAAGCAGGGAGTATCACCAGACAAGCTGAGAGGAACCATACAAAATGACATCCTCAAGGAGTACATTGCCAGGGGAACATATATATTCCCGCCTGAGCAGTCTATGAGACTTATCACCAATATATTCGAATATTGCTCAAAAAGCGTTCCACAGTGGAACACCATAAGCATAAGCGGCTATCATATAAGAGAAGCAGGCTCAACAGCAGCTCAGGAGGTAGCATTCACACTCGCGGACGGTATCGCATACGTAGAGGCGGCAATAAAGGCAGGTCTTGATGTTGACGACTTCGCACCAAGATTGTCCTTCTTCTTCAATGCCCACAACGACCTTCTTGAGGAGGTTGCCAAGTACAGAGCGGCAAGAAGACTATGGGCAAAGATAATGAAGGAAAGATTCAAAGCCAAGAGCGACAAGTCAATGCAGTTAAAGTTCCACACCCAGACAGCCGGCTCGACTCTTACAGCTCAGCAGCCTGACAACAATATAATAAGAGTTACCATCCAGACACTTGCTGCAGTTCTTGGGGGAACACAGTCCCTGCATACCAATTCAAGGGATGAGGCGCTGGCACTTCCTACGGAGGATTCTGTAATGATAGCCCTGAGGACCCAACAGATAGTTGCATACGAATCAGGAGTCACAGAAACAATAGATCCTCTTGCCGGCTCATACTACATCGAGAGCCTGACAAGTGCCATAGAAAAGGAAGCAGAGGACTACATTACAAAAATAGATAACCTTGGAGGAGCCACAAAGGCTATAGAGAACGGCTATATCCAGAAGGAGATCCAGAATTCAGCATATAAATACCAGATGCAGGTGGAGGATCTCGAAAGAATAGTAGTCGGGGTAAACAAGTTCAAGGTCGAGGAGACTGGGAAGAGAGAGCTTCTTAAGGTAGATCCACACGTTGAGATCCTTCAAAGAAAGAAGATCGAAAAGCTTAAGAAGGACAGAGATGGATCTTTGGTGGAGAACACCCTTATGGTGCTAAAGGAAAAGGCAAAGACAGATGAAAATCTTATGCCCTACATTCTGGATTCAGTAAAGGCATATGCTACTCTTGGCGAGATTTGCGGCGTTTTAAGAGAAGTTTTCGGAGAGTACGAGCAATCGGTAATACTATAGAAATTTGGGAGGTAATACAATGGACAGACCTATAAGAGTTCTCGTCGCTAAGCCCGGTCTTGACGGGCATGACAGGGGAGCCAAGGTAATAGCAAGGTCTCTTAGAGATGCTGGTATGGAGGTAATATATACCGGTCTAAGACAAACTCCAGAGCAGATAGTGGCGGCAGCAGTTCAGGAGGACGTCGACGTTGTTGCAATGAGCATCCTTTCAGGAGCTCACAACCATCTTTTTCCAAAGGTAGTAAGGCTTTTGAAGGAAGAGGGGATCGAGGACGTTCTCGTGCTTGGCGGGGGAGTAATACCTGAGGACGACATTCCATTCCTTGTGGAATCAGGGATAGAGGCAATATTCACACCTGGTACCCCGACGAAGGAAGTAATTCAATTCATTAATGACAATATCAAAAGGAAATAGGCGGTGTTTGCTTTGAATATCGAGGAGAGGCTGCTGGCAGGCGACAAGAGAGCCTGTGCGCGCCTGATATCAATGCTTGAAAATAGGGACGAGGAAGCAGTCTCCATAATAAAAAGGCTTTTCCACATGACCGGCAACGCATATGTTATCGGTATCACAGGACCTCCGGGAAGCGGAAAGTCTACCCTGACCGACCGTCTGACCAAGCAGCTCAGAGTCCAGGGCAAAAAGGTTGGGATACTTGCCATAGACCCAACCAGCCCATTCAGCGGAGGTGCCATCCTGGGGGACAGGATCAGAATGAACGACCTGGCTCTTGACAAGGGTGTATTCATAAGAAGCATGGGGACCAGGGGTTTTCTGGGCGGAATTTCAAAGGCTACCTGGGGTGCAGTTAAGGTACTGGATATCTACGGCTGTGACTACATATTCATAGAAACCGTAGGAGTAGGACAATCAGAGGTGGATATAGTAAAGATGGCCGATACAGTCCTCATGGTCATGGTACCCAATATGGGCGATGACATCCAGGCTATAAAAGCCGGGATAATGGAGATAGCAGACGTATTCGCCATAAACAAGTCCGATCTGGACGGAGCAGACAAGACAAAGCTTGAGATCGAGATGAACCTTGACCTCAATGAGAAATCTGACTACAGACCTCCGGTCGTAAAGGTATCCGCAATCAAGAACGAGGACATAGACGTTTTACTGGGTAAGCTTGTCGATCATGAGAATTACCAAAAGTCCACAGGTCATCTGCATGAGACAAGGATAAGAAACCTTAAGGCGGAGATACTCCAGCTGACTGAAGAGGAGCTCCTAAGGCTTATAATGGACCGTACAAACAAAGGCGGCCTGATAGATGACCTGGCTGTGAAGGTGGAGAAGAGAGAGATGGATCCATATACCGCCAAGGAAGCGATAGTATCCCTTGTAAAGGAATAACGAAGGAGGAAGCTATGGTAACCAAGATAGACCACATCGGAATTGCCGTTAAGAATTTGGAGGAGACACTTAAATTTTACGGGGACGTGCTGGGAATAAAGTGCGTAAGCCAGGAAGTAGTGGAGGAGCAAAAGGTAAAGGTTGCATTTTTACCTGTTGGAGATACTGAGGTGGAGCTTCTGGAATCGACCTCGGAGGATGGACCTATCGCGAAATTCATCGAGAAAAAAGGCGAGGGGATCCAACATATAGCCTTCAAGGTGGACAACATTGAAGAAGCGATCAGAGAGCTTGAGGAAAAGGGAGTAAGGATGATCGACGAAAAGCCACGATATGGTGCCGGCGGTGCAAGGATAGCTTTCCTTCATCCAAAATCAACCTCAGGAGTACTCATAGAAATAAGTCAGAGAGACTAAGGAATTTAGGAGGGTAAAGATGAGCGATAAAATTCAGCAGCTTCTTGAAGCCAAGAGAAAGATATCCCTTGGCGGAGGGGAGAAAAGAATTGAAAAGCAGCACAGCTCAGGTAAAATGACTGCCAGAGAGAGAATAGAGTATCTTCTGGATGAGTCAAGCTTTGTGGAGCTGGATGCCTTTGTAAAGCACAGATCAACTAATTTTGATATGGCAGATGTAGATGCACCTGCAGACGGAGTCGTAACCGGCTACGGAACGGTAGACGGAAGGCTCGTTTTTGTATATGCTCAGGACTTCACCGTAGTCGGAGGCTCCCTGGGAGAAATGCATGCTGCAAAGATAGTCAAGATACAGGATATGGCGCTTAAAATGGGCGCACCCATAGTAGGCTTCAACGATTCAGGCGGAGCCAGGATCCAGGAAGGCGTAGACGCACTTTCAGGCTATGGTAAGATTTTCTTTAGAAACACTATATCCTCCGGAGTAATACCACAGATCTCAGCTATAATGGGACCCAGTGCAGGCGGTGCGGTATACTCTCCTGCAATAACGGACTTTATTTTTATGACTGACAAAACAAGCATGATGTTCATAACAGGGCCCCAGGTAATCAAGTCAGTTACCGGAGAAGACGTTACCCAGGAGCAGCTGGGTGGAGCAAACACCCACAACAAAATAAGTGGAGTTGCTCATTTCATAGACAATTCAGAAGCAGAATCCATAGACAGGATCAAGGAGCTATTAAGCTTTCTGCCGTCAAACAACCTGGAGCAGCCTCCAATATATGAATTTGAGGATGACATTAACAGGATAGACGAAAGACTAAACGAAATAGTTCCTGAGAATCCAAATAAGCCCTACGACATGAAGGAAGTAATAAAGAGCCTTGCTGACAGCGGACACTTCTTCGAGGTACAGCCGCTCTACGCTCAAAATATCATCACAGGCTTTATAAGACTCAACGGAAGAAGCGTAGGTGTAATAGCAAACCAGCCGAGAATTCTTGCAGGATGCCTTGACATAAATGCATCTGACAAGGCAGGAAGATTCATAAGGACCTGCGACGCATTCAACATCCCGCTTCTTAACCTTGTAGACGTACCAGGCTTCCTGCCGGGAACAAGTCAGGAATACGGCGGGATCATAAGACACGGAGCAAAAATGCTCTATGCCTACTCCGAGGCAACAGTACCTAAGGTTACCCTCATAGTCAGAAAGGCATACGGCGGAGCTTATCTTGCAATGTGCTCAAAGGACCTTGGAGCAGACCAGGTATTCGCATGGCCCAATGCTGAGATCGCAGTAATGGGACCGGATGGAGCGGCAAACATAATCTTCAAGAACGAGATCGCTGCATCAGATGACCCAATAGCCACAAGGGCAGAAAAGATTGTTGAATACAGAGATACCGTAGCAAATCCATATATAGCGGCACAAAGAGGCTTCGTAGACGACGTATTGGTGCCAAGCCAGACAAGACCGAGGTTGATAAGCGCCTTTGACATGCTGGAGACCAAGAGAGAAACAAGACCAGGCAAAAAGCACGGCAACCTGCCGGTATAGGAGGGATAACCATGGGCAACGAAGTAACTATGTCGGAGGCATTGATAGTCACCGCCGTAAGTATGTTGGTAGTATTCCTGGTGCTTATTCTCATATCCTATATAATCGGACTGCTTAAGACCTTTGCAGCCGGTAAAAAGCCTGCAGATGTGCAGCCGGAGAACACAAGTGCTGCAGTCATAAAGCAGGAGGAAAAAGCACCAAGCACCCCTGAACTTGATGAAGGAGAGCTTATTGCAGTAATTGCTGCAGCAGTAGCAGCATCACTGGGACGTGACATTCCTGAGATCAGGATAAACAGCATAAGAAGGGTTCCACAGCTGACCACACCCTGGAGAGAAATGGGCAAGCAGGAACAACTGCTGAGCAAACTATAATAAATCTGGAGGAGAAAGAATGAGAAAGTTTATAATAAACGTAAACGGCAACAGCTACGAAGTAGAAGTTGAAGAGGTAGGCGGAGCTTCCCAACAAGTATCAAGACCTGCTCCAAAGGCAGCAGCACCTGCAGCGGCAGCATCTGCTCCGAAGGCGTCGGCACCTGCGTCAGCACCAGTGACGGCAAGCGCCGGTCAGGAGATAATCGAGTCTCCAATGCCAGGCAACATATGGAAGATACTTGTAAAGGAAGGCCAGGAGGTAAAGAGCGGCGATGTTCTTTTGATCCTCGAGGCCATGAAGATGGAAAATGAGATATTAGCCCCGAGAGACGGAAAAGTTGCATCCATAACAACCTCTGAGGGTTCGGCCGTTAATACTGGAGACAAACTGGTCATAATGGACTAAACCCTTCAAGAAAGGATGAACAACTATGTTTATGGAAATATTGACGGACTTTTTGTCCAGCACCGGATTCGGGCTAGGTAATTACGGCCACTACGTAATGCTGGCAATATCCTTCATCCTGCTCTATCTGGCAATAGCAAAGGGCTTTGAGCCGTTGCTACTTACGCCGATAGCTTTTGGTATGCTGTTGGCCAATCTGCCAGGTGCAAATCTTATGAAGGAGCCAGTGATCCAAATAATACAAGATCCACTCACCGGAGAATTAGTGAGCAAGACAAAGGAATACGGAGGGCTTTTGTACTACCTCTACCAGGGAGTCAAGCTGGGGATCTATCCTCCATTGATATTCCTCGGAGTAGGTGCTATGACTGACTTCGGACCCCTTATCGCAAATCCAAAATCGGTACTTCTTGGAGCGGCAGCACAATTTGGAATATTTGCAACCTTTATCGGCGCTATCCTTCTGGGCTTCACAGGCCCTGAAGCAGCCAGCATAGGAATAATAGGAGGAGCAGACGGCCCAACAGCGCTTTACCTTACAGCAAAGCTGGCCCCGCACCTTTTAGGGCCGATAGCGGTAGCGGCATATTCCTATATGGCACTCGTACCTATAATACAGCCTCCAATAATGAAGGCTTTAACCACCAAAGAAGAGCGAATGGTAGTAATGGAACAGTTGAGACCTGTTTCCAGGAAGGAAAAGGTAATATTCCCGATAATGGTAACTGTTGTCGTATCCTTCATACTTCCATCAGCAGCACCACTTGTTGGTATGCTCATGCTTGGTAACCTCTTCAGAGAAACACTGGTAACAGACAGATTGTCAAAGACGGCTCAAAACGAGATGGTAAACATCGTAACCATATTCCTCGGAACAACAGTTGGAGCGACTGCAAGTGCTGAAAACTTCTTCAACATCCAGACAGTCAGCATCATAGCACTGGGACTTGTGGCATTTTCTATAGGAACAGCTGCCGGAGTTCTCTTAGGAAAAATAATGTATAAAACGTCAGGAGGAAAGGTAAATCCTCTGATCGGTTCAGCTGGTGTATCGGCAGTACCTATGGCAGCAAGAGTATCACAAAAGGTCGGCCAGGAAGCAAATCCGAGAAACTTCCTGCTGATGCACGCCATGGGACCAAACGTTGCAGGAGTAATAGGCTCTGCAATTGCTGCAGGCATGCTCTTGATGTTCTTTGGATAAAATGGATGCAGACTCTCAAGGGAGTCTGTTTTCTTTTGCCTGAATTGGGTACAAACCTACTGAATAAAAAGGAGTGAAGCTGATGTTTCCAGGTTATATAACAGATGTTGACGGCATTATCGTTGGGCATGCCCACTCAGAGGATGCTCTAACCGGCTGTACTGTAGTGATATGTCCGGAAGGTGCCTCAGGAGGAGTCGATGTAAGAGGCTCCGCACCGGGGACCAGAGAGACAGATCTTTTCAAGGCAGAAAAGCTGGTTGACAAGGTCCATGCAGTTGTCCTTTCTGGGGGTTCAGCCTTTGGGCTTGAGGCTGCCTCAGGGGTAATGGACCATCTGGAGGAGTTAGGCATAGGCTTTGATGTGGGAGTTACCAAGGTCCCCATAGTAGCCTCAGCTGTGATATTTGATCTGGCCATAGGAGACCATAGGGTTCGTCCTGGCTGGCAAATGGGCTATAAGGCTTCATTATCTGCTTCAAAGGATGAAAACAGACAGGGCAATGTAGGCTGCGGGATGGGTGCAACGGTAGGCAAGATCCTCGGACCAGGGGGAGCAATGAAATCAGGGTTAGGGAGTGCAACCGTAAGCTCCGGAGAGCTTGTGGTTTCAGCCCTTATCTGCGTAAATGCATTCGGGGACATCTTTAGTGAAGGCTCTCAGATAGCGGGAGCATATGACTACGAAAACAATAAATTGTTAAACACCTATGAGATCATGAAAAACTCCCTGACATCGCCTGGATTTTTAAACACCAATACTACCATAGGGGTAGTGGCAACAAACGCCATCCTTACAAAGGCAGAGGGGAACAAAGTGGCTCAGACCGCACATAACGGCCTTGCAAGATCCATAAATCCCGTCCATACAATGGTAGACGGCGACACCATATTCACAATGGCGACGAACAAGCTAAAGGCCGACGTGAACATCGTAGCAGCAATGTCACAGGAGGCTGTCGAGAAGGCAGTCATTAATGCAATCCTTTCAGCTGAGGGGAAAGCAGGACTAAAAGCCCACAGGGACATTACAACAAAAGTATTGTAAACGATACAAAGTGAATATATAATAGTGTAGGAATCAAGCTGACATCACCAGTGAGTCAGACTAAAGCAGCAGTAAACAAAAATACGACTGGTATCCGACAGGAATCAGAGCGGAGGGATATTATGAAAAATGGAAAAAGGTTAGACGTTAGAAGACTGGCAGTTATTGGAGTATTGGGAGCGATCTCTGTAGTGCTTGGAATGACCCCATTGGGATTCATACCCGTAGGGCCGACCAGAGCCACCATAATGCACATACCCGTAATCATAGGGGCAATTATGGAAGGGCCCGTGGTTGGGGGACTGGTAGGTCTCATATTCGGGATATTCAGCATTTATCAGGCGATCACAGCACCTACCCCTGTCAGCTTTGTTTTTTTAAACCCGATAGTTTCAGTATTGCCGAGGATACTCATAGGCATAACCTCCTACTACGCATATAAAGCGCTAAGCAGGATAGGCAACAAAAGAACCACCTGGCTGCTATATGGCATCTGGGCAGCAATAGGGATATACCTTATAAGGGGATTGTACAGCGGGATAGTGAATTATACCTCCGTATGGCCTCTGTTGATGAACGGCGGACTCCTAATTCTGACGGCTTTGATGGCATATCTCACTTCAAGGACATTGAAGGACAGGGCGCTTGATCTTATTATACCAACAATAATAGGTACTCTGACGAACACGGTCGGTGTATTGTCAATGATCTATATCTTCTATGCAGAGCGGTTCGTGCAGGCGATCGGGCAGGACATTGATACTGCCAGAAAGGTAATCGTCGGGATAGGCATAACAAACGGAATTCCGGAATCCATAATAGCGATAATAATAGTGACCAGTGTAGTAACTGCACTAAAGAAAAGAAAAAAATGAAAAAGGTGAAAATATGCTGTTGGTAATCGATGTTGGAAACACTAATATAGTCTTTGGTGCATACGAAGGTAAAAAACTCGAATATGACTGGCGTATAGCTACAGACAAGGAAAAAACCTCCGACGAGTACGGTATACTGTTCGATCAGATGTTCAAATACAATGGGATCGACAGGTCGCAGGTAAAAGACATAATCATATCATCGGTAGTGCCGACCCTGATGCACACCCTTTCTGCAATGAGTCAAAGGTACTTCAATATAGACCCTATTGTGATCGGGCCTGGAGTAAAGACGGGAATGAACATTAAATATGACAATCCCCGCGAGGTAGGAGCAGACAGGATCGTAAATGCAGTTGCAGCGTATGATAAATATGGAGGACCTGTCATAATCGTGGACTTTGGTACTGCTAACACCTTTTGCTTTGTGAATAAGGAGGGCGAATACCTTGGAGGTGTAATTACCCCGGGTATAAGGATATCGGCAGACGCTCTGTTCATGAGGACTGCCAAGCTCCCAAAGGTCGAAATATTAAAGCCTGAAAAGGTTATTGCAAGGAACACCATTTCAAGTATCCAGTCAGGTATTGTTTATGGCTACATTGGCATGGTGGATTCGATCATAGAGAGAATGATCACAGAAATGGGTCTTACAAAGACAGAGGTAACAGTAGTTGCAACTGGAGGCTTTTCAACCCTTATCGCCAGTGAAAGCAAGTATATCCAGCATAACGACAAGTTCCTTACGCTGGAGGGCTTGAGGATAATTTATGAGAGAAATCAGTAAGTAGCCGGCCTACTTACTTTTCTTTATATGGGGTGTATTATGAAAATTGGAAACATTGAACTTAAAAATAATCTTGCATTGGCTCCAATGGCAGGAGTAACTGACTTTGCCTTCAGATCCCTGTGCAAGGAGATGGGAGCAGGGCTGGTGGTAACTGAGATGGTAAGCGCAAAGGGCCTTTACCACAACGACGAAAAAACCTCAGACCTCACCCACAGCCATGAGGATGAACGGCCGGTTGCCCTTCAGATATTCGGCTCCGACCCTGATATAATGGCTCAGATTACCAGGGATAATCTGAATTGCAGAGATGATATAGATATAATAGATATAAATATGGGATGCCCTGCTCCCAAAATAGTCAAAAACGGCGACGGCAGTGCCCTTATGAAGGACATTAAGTTAGCCGGTTCAGTTATAGATTCAGTGGTAAAGGCCTCAAAGAAGCCTGTGACTGTGAAGTTCAGGATGGGCTGGGACCACGGGAGCCTTAACGGAGAGGAGCTTGCAAGGATTGCCGAGGCAAACGGCGCGGCGGCACTTACAATACATGCCAGGACAAGGGATATGTTTTATGCAGGTGAGGCCGACTGGAGCTATATCGCCAGGGTAAAAAATGCTGTATCCATACCGGTGATAGGGAATGGCGATGTTTTTACCCCGGAGGATGCCCTCGCCATGATCGACAGAACAGGCTGCGACGGAGTGGCGATAGGAAGGGGGGCAATGGGCAACCCCTGGATATTCAGAGAAACCATTGACCTGTTAAACGGGAGAATACCTAAAAAGCCGACCCTCGATGAAATACTCCAGGTCAGCATAAGGCACCTTGAGATGGAGACAAGCCTCAAGGGTCCGCGGGTAGGGGTCAGGGAAATGAGAAAACAGCTTGCCTGGTATCTTAAGGGACTAAGAAATTCCAACGAGGTAAAGAACAGGATCAACACCATGACAAGCTCCGAGGAGATCATATTGGAGCTTGAGAGATATTTCGCAGTCCTTAGGGAACACAGGGTGTTTGATAATTAGGATAATCCTTGACATTAGTGCTCAGCTTGATTATAATATGGAACATACAATCGGGAAACATCCCGGAAAAACTTTTAGAAATGGCTTAAAATACAGAAATACTCGGTGTCACGTAAAATTGACGCCATTAAAGGAGAGAGTTTGATGACTGAAAAAGACGTATTTTTAACCCCGGAGGGGCTGGCAAAGCTTGAATTGGAGCTTGAGGAAGCTAAGCTGGTAAAACGAAAGGAAGTCGCTGAAAGAATAAAGCAGGCACTTGATTTTGGTGATATCAGCGAGAACTCCGAGTACGACCAGGCTAAGAATGAGCAAGGTAAGCTGGAAGAAAGAATCGCCAAGCTCGAGGCTATCCTTAGAAATGCCAAGCTCATCGACGAGGACGAAATCACAACAGAGGTCGTCAGCGTGGGTTCTAAGGTCACAGTTCTCGACCTGGAATACAATGAAGAATCAGAATACACAATTGTTGGATCAGCTGAAGCCAATCCTTATGAAGGAAAGATATCCAACGAATCACCGGTTGGGAAAGCCCTCTTAGGCAGCAAGGCCGGAACGGTTGTAGACGTGAACGTACCTGACGGAGTAATCAAATACAAGGTTCAAAGGATCGCAAGATAAGGATTGGAGGTCAGACTATGCAGAACAACGAGCAAAGCTTGAATGAAATGCTACAAATCAGAAGGGACAAGCTGTCCAAGCTTATAGAAAAGGGTAAGAATCCGTTTTTGATTGAGAAGTTTGACTACACTCATCACAGCACAGAGATCAAGGACCGTTTCGAAGAGCTTGAAAACCAGAGAGTAGCTGTTGCCGGAAGAATAATGTCCCGAAGGGGTCATGGGAAGGCCAGCTTCATAGACATACAGGACAGCGAGGGAAGGATCCAGATATTCGTAAAGCAGGATGCAATAGGTGAAGAGGAATACGATGACCTGTCACTTCTCGACCTTGGAGATATCATAGGGGTCGAAGGGGTAGTATTCAAGACAAGAATGGGAGAGATCTCTGTCAAGGCCGACAAGCTCGTCATCCTTTCGAAGTCTCTTCAAATACTTCCCGAGAAGTTCCACGGCCTGAAGGATCAGGACCTTAGATACAGACAAAGATACGTAGATCTGATAGTCAATCCCGAGGTAAAGGAAACATTTATACTCAGATCGAAGATAATAAAGGCAGTAAAAGAGTACCTGGATGACAGAGGCTTCCTTGAGGTTGATACACCGATCCTGAGCACCATTGCAGGCGGGGCAAACGCAAGGCCCTTCGTAACCCATCACAATACACTGGATCTGGATATGTACCTTAGGATCGCCAACGAGCTTTACCTGAAGAGACTAATAGTCGGTGGCTTTGAGAAGGTCTACGAAATGGGCAGGATGTTCAGGAACGAGGGAATGGACACAAGACATAACCCGGAATTCACCAGCATCGAGCTTTACCAGGCTTACGTAGACTACGAAGAGATGATGAGACTTACCGAAAACCTGTTTGCATATGTTGCAGAAAAGACCTTGGGTACCACCATTCTTAACTATCAGGGCAAGGAGATCAACGTGGCACCTCCGTGGAGAAGAGTCGACATGGCAGAGGCCGTAAAGGAATACACAGGGGTAGACTTCTCACTAATAAACACAGATGAGGAAGCCATAGCCGTAGCAAAGAAAAGAGGCATCGAGATAAAGCCCGGCATGACAAGAGGCCATATAATAGCCGAGATGTTCGAGGAGTACTGCGAAAAGCATTTGGTGCAGCCAACCTTCGTAACCGGACATCCGGTGGAAATATCTCCCCTTGCCAAGAGAAATCCTGACGATCCAAGGATCACTCAGAGATTTGAAGCCTTTATAAATACCTGGGAAGTTGCCAATGCCTTCTCAGAGCTTAACGACCCTATCGACCAGAGAGAAAGGTTCGAGGAGCAGGTCAAGCAGAAAGAGTTCGGGGACGATGAAGCACATCCAATGGACACTGACTTCATAAACGCCATAGAGGTAGGTCTTCCTCCTACAGGTGGACTTGGAATAGGCATAGACAGAATGATAATACTCTACACCAACACACCAAGCATAAGGGACGTACTGCTGTTCCCGACGATGAAGCCAATTGAAGATTAGTAAACGTGCGGCAGGGCAACCTGCCGCTTTTATACATAATTTATGAACCAGGGAGGAAACCGCCTTGAAATTGCTCCATATCCTCTTTCAGTATCCAGGCAAGACCGGAAGCGGTATTTATGTAAACAATCTAATCAAAGAGGCTTCAAAGAAAGGCCATACACAGGGTCTTCTTGCCGCATCAGGCCCCGGGCTTGATTATGAGAACGACGCACTTGAGTACCTCGATATAGTAAGGTTCGAGGAGGGCGAGCTGGATTTTCCCCTTCCGGGCATGAGCGACACAATGCCCTACAAAAGCACCAGATACAGGGACATGACGATCCTTCAGGTGTCGATCTGGAAGGAGAATTTCAAGGCTGCAATACAAAGGGCAGTTGAGGAATTCCAGCCCGACAGGATATTGTCCCATCATTTGTGGCTGGGCTCTGCTCTAATAGCAGAGCTTGGGCTGGGAGACAAGACCATGGCGATCTGCCACAGCACAGACCTGAGACAGTATATGCAGAATCCCGGCTATAGAAAATATGTAAGAGAGGGCTGCGGCAAGCTTAGCAGGATATTGTCCCTGAACAGGGTACAAAAGGAAGAGATATCGAACCTTTATGGTATACCAAAGGACAGGATCACAGTCATTGGCGGCGGCTTTGACACAGATATATTCAACCCGGCCGGAAGGATAGATCGTAACAGAGTGCCCGAGCTCATATATGCCGGGAAGCTGAGTCATGCCAAGGGACTGATCCCCTTGCTGGATGCATATGAGGAAATCAGTAGGGACACTCCCATAAGGCTCAGTCTTGCAGGGGCGGGCACAGGCAGCGAGGCGTCAGAAATAATGAAGCGGGCGGAGAGCCTTGGAGTCAGGCTTTTGGGGCCACTTACCCAGCACAGGCTGGCGGATGCATTCAGAGCATCGGATCTCTTCGTTCTGCCCTCCTACTACGAGGGCTTGCCTCTTGTACTCCTCGAAGCAATGGCTTGCGGTCTTCCGGCAGTGACCACTGAAATATGGGGCCTTAAAGATTACCTTGGAGAGGAGCTTGCCGGATCTGGTTTCGTGGAGTTTGTACCACTTCCCAGAATGAAGGGGATAGATATCCCTGCGGAAGAATGCATCGAAGGATTTAAAGACAATTTGAAACTGGCCATAAAAAAACAGATTAAGAATATCCATAAGGGGTATATAAGTTTTGCACCTCTCAAGGAGGCAGTTGAAAGACTATCATGGGAAGGAGTCTATAATAGAATAGATGATTTCCTGAAATAATCCCATTAATAGCCTTGACAACGTTTTCAAAAGAGGGTAAACTAAAAAGGTCGACTGTCGAAATAATATTCAAAAAAACTTCAAAAAACAGTTGACACCGCTTAAGTATAGATGCTATACTAAGCAAGTCGCCTCAAGAGGGCGGCTCATGAACTTAGATAACTAAACAGTGTGAGAGCTTTGAATGAACCAAAGATTTCAATTTTTAAGAACAAATAATATGAGCTAAATCAAACTATTAAATGAGAGTTTGATCCTGGCTCAGGACGAACGCTGGCGGCGTGCCTAACACATGCAAGTCGAGCGAAGTGACTCCGAGAGAAATTTTCGGATGGATCGAAGAGTCATCTTAGCGGCGGACGGGTGAGTAACGCGTGAGAAACCTGCCTTTCACAAAGGGATAGCCTCGGGAAACTGGGATTAATACCTTATGAAACTGAATTACCGCATGGTAGATCAGTCAAAGCGAATAAGCGGTGAAAGATGGTCTCGCGTCCTATTAGCTAGTTGGTGAGGTAACGGCTCACCAAGGCTTCGATAGGTAGCCGGCCTGAGAGGGTGAACGGCCACACTGGAACTGAGACACGGTCCAGACTCCTACGGGAGGCAGCAGTGGGGAATATTGCACAATGGAGGAAACTCTGATGCAGCGACGCCGCGTGAATGATGAAGGCCTTCGGGTTGTAAAGTTCTGTCCTTGGGGAAGATAATGACGGTACCCAAGGAGGAAGCCCCGGCTAACTACGTGCCAGCAGCCGCGGTAATACGTAGGGGGCGAGCGTTGTCCGGAATTATTGGGCGTAAAGGGTTCGCAGGCGGTCTGATAAGTCAGATGTGAAAGGCGTAGGCTCAACCTACGTAAGCATTTGAAACTGTCAGACTTGAGTTAAGGAGAGGAAAGTGGAATTCCTAGTGTAGCGGTGAAATGCGTAGATATTAGGAGGAATACCAGTGGCGAAGGCGACTTTCTGGACTTATACTGACGCTGAGGAACGAAAGCGTGGGGAGCAAACAGGATTAGATACCCTGGTAGTCCACGCCGTAAACGATGAGTGCTAGGTGTTGGGGGTCAAACCTCGGTGCCGCAGCTAACGCATTAAGCACTCCGCCTGGGGAGTACGTACGCAAGTATGAAACTCAAAGGAATTGACGGGGACCCGCACAAGCAGCGGAGCATGTGGTTTAATTCGAAGCAACGCGAAGAACCTTACCAGGGCTTGACATGCCGCTGACCGGTGCAGAGATGCATCTTTATCCTTCGGGGTACAGCGGACACAGGTGGTGCATGGTTGTCGTCAGCTCGTGTCGTGAGATGTTGGGTTAAGTCCCGCAACGAGCGCAACCCTTGTCTTTAGTTGCCATCATTAAGTTGGGCACTCTAAAGAGACTGCCGATGACAAATCGGAGGAAGGTGGGGATGACGTCAAATCATCATGCCCTTTATGTCCTGGGCTACACACGTGCTACAATGGTCGGTACAACGAGAAGCAAGTCAGCGATGGCAAGCAAATCTCTAAAAGCCGATCCCAGTTCGGATTGCAGGCTGCAACTCGCCTGCATGAAGTCGGAGTTGCTAGTAATCGCGGATCAGAATGCCGCGGTGAATGCGTTCCCGGGTCTTGTACACACCGCCCGTCACACCATGGGAGTTGTCAATACCCGAAGCCAGTGAGCTAACCATAAAAGGGGGCAGCTGTCGAAGGTAGGGGCAATGACTGGGGTGAAGTCGTAACAAGGTAGCCGTATCGGAAGGTGCGGCTGGATCACCTCCTTTCTAAGGAAGATACATTTGAAGTATCTCACACTGTTTGTTATATAAATCTACCAATGAACGATTGTCAATTGTCAATTGTCCATTGTCAATTTAATTATGGACTTGTAGCTCAGGCGGTTAGAGCGCACGCCTGATAAGCGTGAGGTCGGTGGTTCGAGTCCACCCAGGTCCACCAAGAGATCCAATGCACGATGAACAATGCACAATGCACAATTAAAAGAAGTCATCCTGAGCGAAAGCGAAGGATCTTAGGTTTAGACTTAAGAGAATGACCCTGATAACTGTGAACTGTGAACTGTGAACTGTGAATTGTCTCAACTGAACATTGAAAACTAAATCAAAGAAGAAGAACAAACATGAAATAGGTCAAGTTATTAAGAGCATAGGGCGAATGCCTTGGCACCAAGAGCCGAAGAAGGACGGGATAAGCACCGAAATGCTACGGGGAGTCGCAAATAGACGTCGATCCGTAGATATCCGAATGGGGGAACCCACTTGAGCAACCCTCAAGTACTCATGACCCAATAAAATAAGTCATGAGAGGTAGACCAGGGGAACTGAAACATCTAAGTACCCTGAGGAAGAGAAAGAAACATCGATTTTCAAAGTAGCGGCGAGCGAAATGGAAAGAGCCCAAACCTGATTTATCAGGGGTTGAGGACACAGCAAAGGAATGGATGGTCCATAGTCGAAGAAAGCTGGGAAGCTTTGCGAAACAAGGTGATAGCCCTGTAGACGAAATGGAAGATTCACAGGCTGTGCTCCAGAGTACCACGGGACACGAGAAATCCCGTGGGAAGCAGGGAGGCCCACCTCCCAAGGCTAAATACTACTTGGTGACCGATAGTGAACAGTACCGTGAGGGAAAGGCGAAAAGAACCCCGGGAGGGGAGTGAAAAAGAACCTGAAACCCTATGCTTACAAGCAGTGGAAGCACGTTAAAAGTGTGACCGCGTACTTTTTGTAGAACGGGCCAGCGAGTTATGATATGCAGCGAGGTTAAGTAATTAAGTTACGGAGCCGTAGGGAAACCGAGTCTTAACAGGGCGGATATAGTTGCATGTCATAGACCCGAAACCGGGTGACCTATCCATGGGCAGAGTGAAGTTTTAGTAAAATAAAATGGAGGCTCGAACCCGGTAGCGTTTAAAAGCTATGGGATGACCTGTGGATAGGGGTGAAAAGCCAATCGAACTCGGAGATAGCTGGTTCTCCTCGAAATAGCTTTAGGGCTAGCCTCAAGAATGGATGAGATGGAGGTAGAGCACTGAATGGTCTAGGGGCACATAGTGTTACCAAAACCTATCAAACTCCGAATGCCATACTCATAAGCTTGGGAGTCAGACTGTGGGGGATAAGCTTCATAGTCAAAAGGGAAAGAGCCCAGATCACCAGCTAAGGTCCCAAAATACTGATTAAGTGGTAAAGGATGTGAGGTTTCACAGACAACCAGGATGTTGGCTTAGAAGCAGCCACACATTTAAAGAGTGCGTAATAGCTCACTGGTCGAGAGACCTTGCGCCGAAGATTTCCGGGGCTAAAATCAGATACCGAAGCTGTGGGATGTATAAATACATCGGTAGAGGAGCATTGTGTAAGGGACGAAGGTGTACCGAAAGGAGCGCTGGACATTACACAAGAGAGAATGCTGGCATAAGTAGCGAAAGGTGAGTGAGAATCTCACCCGTCGAAAACCTAAGGTTTCCTGAGGAAGGCTCGTCCACTCAGGGTAAGTCGGGACCTAAGCCAAGGCTGAAAAGCGTAGGTGATGGACAACAGGTTATGATTCCTGTACTGGAGGTATTCGTTAACAGAGAAGTGGGGACGCAGGAGGATATGCAGAGCGTGCGGTTGGAAGAGCACGTCTAAGCACGTAGGGAGAGAAGACAGGCAAATCCGTTTTCTTAATGATCCTGAGGTGTGATGGGGATCGAAAAACAAGTAGAGAAGCTGCAGACTCCACACTGCCAAGAAAAGCCACTATCGAGAATATTTTCACCCGTACCGCAAACCGACACAGGTAGGTGAGGAGAGAATCCTAAGACGAGCGGAAGAACCTTTGTTAAGGAACTCGGCAAAATAGCCCCGTAACTTCGGGAGAAGGGGTGCCATTTGAAGTGGATATCAAACGATAAACAAGCTTCAGGTGGCCGCAGTGAAAAGGCCCAAGCGACTGTTTACCAAAAACACAACTCTCTGCTAAGTCGAAAGACGAAGTATAGGGGGTGACACCTGCCCGGTGCTGGAAGGTTAAGGGGAATGCTTAGAGGGAAACCTCGAAGGTGTGAACTTAAGCCCCAGTAAACGGCGGCCGTAACTATAACGGTCCTAAGGTAGCGAAATTCCTTGTCGGGTAAGTTCCGACCCGCACGAAAGGTGTAACGATTTGGGCACTGTCTCAACAAAGGATCCGGTGAAATTGTAGTACTCGTGAAGATGCGAGTTACCCGCGACAGGACGGAAAGACCCCGTGGAGCTTTACTGCAGGCTGACATTGGATTTTGGCATTGCATGTACAGGATAGGTGGGAGGCATAGAAGCAAGTGCGCCAGTATTTGTGGAGCCGTCCTTGGGATACCACTCTTGTGATGCTGAAATTCTAACCTGGCACCGTGAAACCGGTGTGGGGACACTGTCAGTTGGGCAGTTTGACTGGGGCGGTCGCCTCCTAAAAAGTAACGGAGGCGCTCAAAGGTTTCCTCAGCACGGTCGGAAATCGTGCGAAGAGTGTAAAGGCAGAAGGAAGCTTGACTGCGACACCAACAAGTGGAGCAGGAACGAAAGTTGGACTTAGTGATCCGGTGGTACCGCGTGGAAGGGCCATCGCTCAACGGATAAAAGCTACCCCGGGGATAACAGGCTTATACCCCCCAAGAGTCCACATCGACGGGGGTGTTTGGCACCTCGATGTCGGCTCGTCTCATCCTGGGGCTGAAGTAGGTCCCAAGGGTTGGGCTGTTCGCCCATTAAAGAGGCACGCGAGCTGGGTTCAGAACGTCGTGAGACAGTTCGGTCCCTATCCGTCGTGGGCGCAGGAAATTTGAGAGGAGCTGTCCTTAGTACGAGAGGACCGGGATGGACAAACCTATGGTGGATCAGTTGTCTTGCCAAAGGCATGGCTGAGTAGCTAAGTTTGGACGGGATAAGTGCTGAAGGCATCTAAGCACGAAGCCCCCCTCAAGATGAGATTTCCCATCACGGAAGTGAGTAAGACACCAGGAAGACGACCTGGTAGATAGGTCTCAGGTGAAAGAGCAGCAATGTTTGAAGCTAAGAGATACTAATATGTCGAGGACTTGACCTAAACCAATTGACGATTGACAATGCACAATGCACAATTGTGGAAGTAAGGATTTAGGGTCTAAGACCCAAGAGAATGACCCAAGTAATTGTGAACTGTGAACTGAGAATTGTGAATTGAAAGAAGTAATGTTTGTTCTTAGAAAGATTTAGTTTTCGTCTGGTGACGATAGCAAGAGGGAGACACCTGTACCCATACCGAACACAGAAGTTAAGCCTCTTAACGCCGATGGTACTTGGTTGGAAACGACCTGGGAGAGTAGGAAGTTGCCAGTTTCTAAATGAGGATCCGCTGCTTATTGCAGTGGGTCTTTTTTTATGCCTATTACCTCTGTAACCATGCCCTTGTAGGGGCAGACGTCCCTGTCTGCCCGAACCTCCTCTGTCACCCTTGCATCGCCTCTGTAACCATGCCCTTGTAGGGGCAGACGTCCCTGTCTGCCCGAACCTCCTCTGTAACCCTGCCTTCGTAGGGGCAGACGTCCCTGTCTGCCCGAACCTCCTCTGTCATCCCGTGCCTCCCCTTCTGTCATCCCGAGCGAAGTCGAGGGATCTCATCTCATCATTCATTTCTTCCCTCGAAACATCTCCCAAATGGTATAATCAAAATAATAACCTGCACCCGAAATATTCAACCAACCAGGGAGATGATAAAATGCCACGGATAGATGAAAGAAACATAATGTTCTCAAGGATCGCAAGGACTGAAGGCACAAAGGAATACGAGGATTATTACAGCAGAAATCCCCAAAACAAAGAATTTGACGATTCCTTAAGAGCCATGCCCCCTATGAATGGAGACTCAACAAAGTTCTACCATCCACTAAACTCTCCAATGGTCGATGCCGCATTTGCCTTCCTCTCCGATATAAGAGGCCTGGTGGAAGGGCCGCCCTCTGCAGAGACAAAAGTTGAAGCTTCTCCTGAGGAATTCACGAAAAAGCTTAAAGGCTTAGCTGAGCTTTATGGAGCAAAGCTTACAGGTGTTGCACCCTTGGATGGAAGCTATTACTATACACAACCCATTCCGCTGCGTATCGCAGCGGATATTTTATGTCATATGTTATGTTCAAAAATCTTGAATTTGAGATTGTAATAGTGTTTCCCTAATGGTACAATATTCAGGAAAGAAAAAACTTTAAATCAGTCCTGAGAGGCTGGAAAGGAGAATAGAATATGACTGAGAATGTTGTAAAAACAACGTTGAAAGCAGGTAATATCACAACTGCCAATGCAAAAAAAACTGTCCTTGCACTTCAGCATCTAATCGCAATGTTTGGTGCAACGGTACTGGTACCGATCATCACAGGCATGAACCCATCAATAGCACTTCTGTCAGCAGGTATGGGAACACTTATATTCCACGCTTGCACTAAGGGCAAGGTACCCGTTTTCCTCGGTTCATCCTTCGCATTTATCCCCGTAATACTTACAGTTAAAGAATTATTCAATGGTGATCTGGCCTATGCCCAAGGAGGCATCGTAGTAGCCGGATTAATTTATGTCCTTTTATCCTTCCTTATCAAGACAATAGGTGTAGAAAACATACAAAAATTCCTTGCTCCACAGGTAATTGGTCCTATGATCATAGTAATAGGTCTTAACCTTGTACCGGTAGCATATGGAATGGCAACTCAAAACCTTATGGTCGCAGGCTTGACCCTTGGAATCGCTTTATTAATAACTTTCCTTGGAAAAGGCTTCATAAAGCAGCTTTCAATACTTATCGCAGTTCTTGTTGGCTACAGCATAGCCTATGCAATGGGACTTGTAGATCCAACCATAGTAAGCAGTGCAAAGCTTGTAGCAATACCACAGTTCACGCTACCTAAGTTCGACATGGGTGCAATAGCAATAATCGCTCCAGTAGTCCTTGCAGTTTTCATGGAGCATCTTGGAGACATTACCACAAACGGACAGGTTGTTGGCAAGGACTTCATAAAAGACCCGGGCCTTAACAGGACCCTTCTTGGAGACGGTTTGGCAACTATGGCAGCAGCACTAATAGGCGGACCAGCAAACACAACCTACGGAGAGAACACAGGAGTTCTGGCAATAACTAAGAACTACGATCCGTCAACACTAAGACTTGCAGCAGTATTCGCAATAGTACTGGCCTTCGTATCAAAGGTCGGTGCAGTTCTAAGCAGCATCCCAACCTCAGTAATGGGTGGAATAAGCATAATGCTTTTCAGCATGATCGCCCTCATAGGTGTAAAGACTATAAAGAACAGCAAGGTTGAAATGAACTGGAAGAACCTTCTGGTAATGGCAACAATACTTGTACTTGGAATGTTCAGTTCACAGCTTAGCGCAATGCTGGGCTTCACAGTAGGGATCCCAATAAATGAGACCGTTCAGATCACAGGACTAAGCTTCGCAGCAATAGTGGGAATACTTCTAAACGCAGCACTGAACCTTAAAAAGGCATAATGAATAGAGAAATAAATCAAACATATAAGACTGGTTAGGGGTAATACCTTAGCCAGTTTTTTTATTGTATCTAAGAAAATATGGTAAATAAATCAATTCTCCAGAAAATTGGAACAATGGTTTGACCTTCTATGAATTAACAAGTAAAATAAGACATATAGGGAGATATTGACACAAGGAGGATCATATATGTCAGAACAAACAGGGAATATCGGCTTTGAAGAGACACTTTGGAAAGCAGCAGACAAGCTTCGGGGAAGTATGGATGCGGCTGAATACAAGCATGTGGTTCTCGGGTTGATATTTCTAAAATACATATCAGATAAATTTGAAACCAGATTCAACGAGCTGATAGATGAAGGAGAAGGCTTTGAGGAAGACAGGGATGAATACGCTGCAGAGAACATCTTCTGGGTGCCTAAGGAAGCAAGGTGGTCCTTTATTATGGACAATGCAAAGGATCCCAAGATAGGGCAATTCGTGGACGACGCCATGATCCTTATTGAGAAGGAGAACCCGACTCTTAAGGGTGTTCTCGATAAGAGGTACGCAAGGCCGGAGATCGACAAGAGAAGACTTGGAGAGCTTATCGACCTTATTTCAACCATAAAGCTTCACAACAACGGAGAGAAGGATCTCCTTGGAAGAGTGTACGAGTACTTCCTTGGACAGTTCGCCAGCGCAGAGGGTAAAGGCGGTGGAGAATTCTACACTCCTACAAGCATAGTAAAGACCCTTGTAGAAATGATAGAGCCATATCAGGGAAGGGTCTATGATCCATGCTGCGGATCAGGGGGTATGTTCATACAGAGTGAAAAGTTCGTTGAGGATCATCAGGGCAAGGTGGACAACCTTTCCATATACGGCCAGGAGCTTAACTCGACCACTTGGAAGCTCTGCAGGATGAACCTTGCAATAAGGGGACTCGATGCCAACTTGGGACCTCACCACGACGATACCTTCCATAACGACCTTCACAAGACACTTAAGGCAGATTATATATTGGCCAATCCTCCATTTAATATCAGCGACTGGGGAGGAGAACGGTTAAAGGACGATGTCAGATGGAAATACGGGATACCGCCAACAGGCAATGCCAACTACGCATGGTTGCAGCATATGGTATATCACCTTGCTCCAAACGGAACAGCGGGTATAGTACTCGCCAACGGATCATTGAGCTCAAATACCTCCAACGAGGGTGAGATTAGAAAAAACCTTCTTGAAGCAGACTTTGTGGATGCAATAGTAGCACTGCCGGACAAGCTTTTCTATTCAACTGGAATACCTGTATCACTATGGATACTTAATAGGAACAAGAAAGACAACCCAAGCTTCAGATCAAGGGAGCATGAGGTTCTGTTCATTGACGCCCGAAAGCTTGGAGAGATGGTAGACAGAAGACACCGAGAACTTAAGGATGATGATATCCAAAAGATATCGGAGACGTACCACAGCTGGAGAAATAAGGATGGAGACTATGAGGATATTCAGGGCTTCTGCAAATCAGCTAAGCTGGAGGAGATAAGAGGCCACGAATATGTCCTCACTCCGGGAAGATATGTAGGTATAGAAGAAGTAGAGGATGACGGAATACCTTTTGATGAGAGGATGGAGAATATGACTTCCGAGCTTGCAGAGCTATTCGCCAAATCCAGACACCTTGAGGAGGAGATAAGGAAGAGCCTTGGGGGGATTGGGTATGAGTTTTAGTGAGTGGAGAGAGGTTAAACTTGAAGATGTTGTAGAATTCTATAATGGCAAGAAAAGACCAGATAATTATGGTAACTTACCAGTGTATGGTGGGAACGGAATACTTGATTATTGCGATTCAAGCAATACTAGTGGAGAAAACATAATCATTGGACGGGTTGGTGCGTATTGCGGTAATGTTTACTATTACGATGGGAAGTGTTGGATATCAGATAATGCAATACTTGTCCAAGCAAAAGAGGGATATGATAGTAAATATTTGTATTATCATTTATTTGCTAGAAATCTACACAATCTTAGGATAGGAAGTTCGCAACCACTTATTACACAAGGTATTCTTAAGCAGGTACAACTTACCTGCCCACCACTCCAAGAACAAAAAGCCATTGCCCACATCCTATCTACCCTTGATGAAAAGATCGAGGTCAACAACAAAATCAACAAGACCCTGGAAGAGATGGCACAGGCAATATTCAAGCACTGGTTCGTGGACTTTAAATTTCCCAATGAAGACGGAGAGCCATATAAGTCTTCAGGAGGAGAGATGGTTGACAGCGAACTTGGACCTATTCCAAAGGGATGGGAAGTTGGCAGTATTTATTCTATAGCAGATTTTATATATGGTGCCCCATTTAGTTCAAAATTGTTTAATGAGTTAGGAGAAGGCTTACCTATAATTAGGATAAGAGATTTGAAGACTGGAAGCCCTCAGTTTTTTACAACTGAGAAACATATGAAAGAGACAATAATTGAAGCAGGAGATATACTCATTGGCATGGACGCAGAGTTTAGACCAACAATATGGAGGGGTAAAAAGGCTTTGTTGAATCAGAGAGTATGCCTTTTGAAGCCTAAAAATAACCATGTTCACAAATATTACTTGTACGAACTAATAAAGCCATATATGCGAGGTTTGGAATTCTCTAAGACTGGTACAACTGTTATACATTTTGGGAAAAGTGATGTTGATAGAATTAGGATAATAAATCCTAATTCAGTACTATTGGAAAAGTTTAACCATCTAGTTGATCCAATTCACCAAAAGATAGTATACATATCTAAAGAAAATCAAGTACTGGAATCAATCCGTGACACGCTGCTCCCTAAGCTTATGTCTGGAGAAATCAGAGTACCAATCGATAACGAACAATAATCTAAGAGAAAGGAGGCTGTTTAGATATGGATGTGTTCAATGAGAGCATGCTTGAAGAATCAGTCCTTGAGCTGTTGCAATCAATGGGCTATCACTATGCCTTTGGTCCAGACATCTCTCCTGGAGGAGATCAGGAGGAGAGAAAGGACTACAAGGAAGTGATCCTTGCTCACAGAGTTAAAGATGCCCTTAAAAGGATCAACAGGCATCTTCCAGAGGAAGCCCTTGAAGAAGCCTTCAGACAGATCATAACCTTTAACAGCCCCATGCTCGAAGAGAACAACAAATACTTCCACCAGCTTATGGTGGAAGGAATTGAAGTGTCCTTCAATGAAAAAGGTCATATCAGGACCAAAAGGGCATACATAATCGACTTTGACCATCCAGAAAACAACAGCTTTCTTGCAGTGAACCAGCTTACAGTAATAGAGAACGAATCAAGAAGACCAGATGTAGTCATCTACATAAACGGCATCCCATTAGTAGTAATGGAGCTTAAGTCAGCAGTGGATGAAAACGTAGGTATAGAAAGTGCATACAACCAGATCCAGACCTATAAGAAGGACATTCCGTCCCTGTTCAACTACAATGCCTTTTCGATACTGACAGACGGAGTGAATGCAAAGGTAGGAACAATAACTTCAAATCTTGAATGGTTCATGAACTGGAGAACTGAGGACGGAGAAACGATAGAGCCTTTATATAAACCCCAATTCGAGGTACTTATCAAGGGAATGCTTGAAAAAGAAAGGCTGACCGACATCATAAGAAGCTTTATCCTGTTCCAGGAATCAAAGGGATCTGATATCGACATCGACGGCAAGAAGCTTGGCGATGTGAAATCCATAGTAAAGATACTGGCAGGCTATCACCAGTACTTCGCGGTAAAGAAAGCAGTAAAAAAGACCAAGGAAGCAATAGATGTAAATGGAGACAGAAAGATCGGAGTAGTCTGGCACACTCAAGGGTCAGGCAAGAGCTTCTCCATGGTCTTCTATGCAGCAAATCTAATCAGGGAACTCAACAATCCCACAATAATAGTCATAACAGACAGAAACGACCTTGACGATCAGCTCTTCTCAACCTTCAGCAAATCAAAAGAGATCCTAAGACAGACCCCGGTTCAGGCTGATGTAAGAAGACTGACCGATGCTCAGAAGAGAACCAAAGCGTCAGCAGGTAACGGCACAGAGATAAACGGACTGTATGATCTCCTTAACGAAAGGGAATCAGGTGGAATAATTTTTACTACCATCCAGAAGTTTAGCCCTGAAGAAGGAGACATGCCTGTACTAACAGACAGGAGAAACGTAATAGTAATAGCAGATGAAGCCCATAGAAGCCAGTACGGTCTTAAAGCAAAGGCAGACATAAAGACCGGCGAGATCTCCTACGGCTACGCAAAATATGTCAGGGATGCCCTACCAAATGCATCCTTTATAGGCTTTACAGGAACACCAATTGACCTTGAGGACAAGTCCACAACAGCGGTGTTTGGACAAACCATAGATACATACGACATGACCCAGGCAGTAGAGGACGAAGCTACTGTAAGGATCTACTATGAGAACAGGATCATCAAGCTTGATACAGACGACGAAGAGCTGAAGAACCTTGATGAGGAGTTCGAAGAGGTAACCGAAGGTCAGGAGGACTCAGTAAGGGATAAGACAAGGTCCAAGTGGTCTCGCCTTGAAGCAGTGGTAGGCTCTCCCAACAGGATAAAGAAGCTTGCAGAGGATATCGTCAGCCACTACGAGGAGAAATCGAAGGCAATAGACGGCAAGGCAATGATAGTCTGCATGAGCAGACGAATTTGTGCTGAGCTTTACGATGAGATAATATCCATAAGACCGGAATGGCACAATGACGATCTCGACAAGGGCAAGATAAAGGTAGTAATGACAGGAAGCGCAGCTGATGAAGAAAAGATCCAGAAGCATGTCGGCGGCAAGCAGAGACGGGATCTTTTAGCTAAGAGGATGAAGGACAACAACGATGAGTTGAAGCTTGTAATAGTAAGGGATATGTGGCTCACAGGCTTCGACGTGCCCTCCATGCACACAATGTATGTGGACAAGCCAATGAGAGGGCATAACCTGATGCAGGCTATAGCAAGGGTAAACAGGGTATTCAAAGAGAAGTCAGGCGGAGTAGTAGTCGACTACATAGGAATACTTGAAAGCCTTAAGGATGCTCTTAACCAGT
Source organism: Gudongella oleilytica (assembly GCF_004101785.1). Lineage (NCBI taxonomy): Bacteria > Bacillati > Bacillota > Tissierellia > Tissierellales > Tissierellaceae > Gudongella > Gudongella oleilytica. Next base: position 1,893,207 of record NZ_CP035130.1, on the reverse strand, counting down.
ACACCAACAAAGACAGGAAAAACACAGGAATAGATACAAGCGTTGCAGTAAACATAATGCTTGAAAAGCTTGAGATACTTAATAATATGATGCATGGCTACAATTACACAGACTTTATGGGTACATCCCAACTTAAGAGAGCAAGAGCAATAGCTGGAGGAATGGACCATATACTTGGAATGTCAGATGAGGACCAGAAGGAGTTCAAGAAGATCACATTAGAGCTGGCCAAAGCCCATGCTCTATGTGCAGCAACAGAAGAGGGCAGGAACAAGAACCTTGAGGTCAGCTACTTCAAGGCAGTAAAGGCAAGCCTGGTAAAGCTTGAAGACAGGAAATCGCCGGTATTATCCAAAGCAGAGATAGATGCAAGGATAAACCAGATGCTTCAAAGAAGCATAATATCCGAGGAAGTAATAGACGTGTTCGATGCATTGAAGCTTGAGAAGCCTGAGATATCGATACTGTCTGAGGACTTCCTCAATGAGATAAGACATATGGACCATAAGAACCTTGCAGTTGAAATGCTCAGGAAGCTCCTTGAAGGAAAGATCAAGACCATTGAGAGAACGAACCTCGTCAAGTCAGAGAAGTTCTCAGAAATGCTCACAAGAGCCCTCAACAAATACAGGAACCAATCACTTACAAACGTTGAAGTGCTTGAAGAGCTTATCAGAATGGCTCATGAGATCAAGGCATCTCAGGATGAAGAGAAGAAGCTGGGACTTTCGGAGGATGAGATTGCATTCTACTATGCTCTTACAGCAGATGACCTTGTAAAGCAGCTTATGGAGGATGAGATCCTGAAGAAGATAGCAAGGGAACTGACAGAGGCTATAAGGAGCAACACTACCGTCGACTGGAACATCCGTAAGAGTGCCAGAGCAAACATAAGGAGGGTCATAAAGCGACTACTTAAGAAGTACGACTATCCACCTGATAAGAGGATCCAAGCTATGACAGTTGTAATGAGACAGGCTGAGAAGATGGCTGGCAACTTCTACGATGAAGTGGAGAGCACCTACGGTTGGGTAGCTGAAGAGGAACAGACAGAGTATTAAGGAGGGCTACAATGTTCGATAAAGTTCATTTTATAGATATTCTTACAAAACTTTATAATTCCAGTTATGGAAGAGTAGTATTAGCAATAGAGCTAACACAATTGAAGCTTTCTCTATCTCAACCAACAAAATTCCCGTATCCCCATAGCCATTATGGGGATACTTCTATATAATCTATACATAGCCCTATACTTTTCATACAGGTCAGGTGATTACAATGAAGAACAAAATAATAATAGTCGGCGGAGGGGCATCCGGACTTATGGCATCCATTGTTGCTGCAAGAAATGGTGCTGAGGTTACCATCCTTGAAAAGAATGACAGGGTAGGTAAAAAGCTCCTTGCCACAGGGAATGGAAGATGCAACTACACCAATGAGGATGTAAGGTTGGTACATTTTCATGGTACAGATAAGGCGTTTATTGAGAAGGCTCTTTCAATATTTGGAAGAGACTCTGTTATAGAATTTTTTGAGCATCTTGGAATTGCTCCTGCATCAGAGGACAACGGCAAGATCTATCCGCTGTCGTTCCAGGCTTCCTCAGTCCTTGATGTCCTTAGATACGAAGCTGACAGGCTTGGTGTAGAGGTAAGGGTAAATTGTAGCGTATCTAAGATTGCGAGGGACGGAAAATTCAAGGTATATCTTAAATCAGGTGAAAGCCTCGCTGCTGACAGGGTGATCCTTGCAACCGGCGGAATGGCCATGCCTGTATCCGGATCTGACGGCAACGGTTACCCCATCGCCAAATCACTTGGGCATAAGGTTATCCCGGCGACTCCATCTCTTGTTCAGCTTAAGCTTAAGAGCGACAAACTAAAGCAGATAAATGGCACAAAGGTTGTCGGAAAGGCTTCGCTTTTTATCGATGGAGAGCTTATCAAGGAGGATCATGGGGACATACTTTTCACAGATTACGGCATAAGCGGTCCGCCGATCCTTCAGCTTAGCAGGGAAGCAGTTATTGCACTTGAAGGATCCAGGCGGGTCAGACTGGATGTTTCCATCATCCTCAATAGGTCCGAGGAGGAGCTGTTGGGTTATCTGGAGAAGAGAAGAGGCTGGATGCCTGAAAAAAAACTTGAGGATTTCCTGATCGGAATGGTAAATAAGAGGCTCATTATACCTGTCATTAAAGAGTTAAAGCTTGATAAGGATAAATTGGCTAAGGATATTTCTGTGGATGAACTAAGGAGCATAGCTCATATTTTGACCTGCTGGAGCTTTGAAGTGATTGGGCACAACGGCTGGGGGCAGGCTCAGACTACTGCAGGAGGGGTGCTCACAAAGGATATCGATCCTGCGACAATGGAATCGAGGCTTGTAAAGGGGTTGTACTTTGCAGGTGAGCTTCTCGATGTTGATGGCGACTGCGGAGGATATAATCTCCAGTGGGCCTGGACAAGCGGCTACATTGCCGGGAACAGTGCAAGCGTCAAATTTTAGTTGAAATGCTGGTTCAACAGGTTTATTATAGAATAGGATTGTTTATATAACGTCCTAAGCGAAATTTCAGGAGGAAGCTATGCTTGGACTAAGGAAAAAGCTGGAGGAGTTGGAAAAAGAGAATAGGCCTATCAAGGTGTGTCTTGTAGGTGCCGGGATGATGGGTAAGGGCTTGGTTAGCCAGCTGCTCAGAGTCAAGGGGATGGAGCCCTCCGTGGTTGCGAGCCACAAGCTGGAGGATTCATTGAAGGCATTCCAGCTGGCGGGAATAGGCAGAGAACAGATCGTTGTTGCTAAGAGCGTTGAAGATATAAATATAGGGATGGAAATGAAGAGGTTCGTAGTTACTGACGACTACGCACTTGCCTTGAAGGCAAATCTTGTGGATGTGGTGGTCGATGCCACCGGGGTCCCAGAAACAGGAGCAAGGATCGCCCTTGGCGCTATCGACAACAGGAAGCACGTTGTTATGCTTAACGTTGAGTCTGACGTTGTTGCAGGTCCATACCTGAATAAGCTCGCAAAAAAGGCAGGAGTGGTATATACAGGTTCTGCAGGGGATGAGCCAGGCGCTGCAATGGAGCTTTATGACTTCGCTGTGGCTTCAGGCTTTAAGGTCCTTGCCCTTGGAAAAGGAAAGAACAATCCTCTGGATTTCTACGTAACGCCAGATCAGGTCGAGGAAAAAGCCAAGGCCTCAGGTCTTAAGCCGCTTAGGCTTGCTTCATTTATAGACGCTACAAATACCATGGTTGAAATGGCTGCTATGGCCAATGCATCGGGCTTCATCCCGGATGTAAGGGGAGGCCACGGGCCAACAGGGACTGTGGAAGAGCTACCAAGGATCTATTCCCTTAAGGAGGAAGGCGGGATCCTTAACGGCTATGGAATCGTAGATTTTACCTTTGGCGTGGCACCTGGCGTGTATGCCGTAATCACTACAGATCAGCCGCAGGTACACAGCGAGATGAGGTTCCTTAAAATGGGGGATGGTCCCAACTACGTGCTCTTCAGGCCATACCACCTGACAAGCCTCGAGACCCCAATTTCAATAGCAAAGGCAGCAATTTACGGGGAAGGCTCAATAGTTCCCAAGGGAGACCTGCCGGTAGCTGAGGTGATAACAAGAGCCAAGAAGGACCTTAAGGCAGGGGAGCATCTGGATGGTATAGGTGAATATACCGTATTTGGAAGCATTGAGGAGTACGGAAGGGCCAGGGAAGAGAAGCTTGTTCCAATAGGTCTTATTAACGATAACGCAAGGATTAAGGTAGATGTAAAGAAGGGTGACTTCCTGACCTACGACATGGTCGAGCTTGATCAGACCACCGAGATATTCAGGCTGAGGCAGCTTCAGGAAGAAATGGCTGAGGACTTGACAAAATAGAGTCCTTCGGGTATATTATTACACAAGCGTACAATCGAATATAGGGCTGTGAAGGGGACAGTAGTTGAGACGAGACATTATAGAGAGGCGTTCAGGAATGGTGAAAGAGCGTCATGTCGAACTCGGTGAAGATCACCCCGGAGCTTGGCACCTGAAAAAAGTAAGGTGCTGCGTGTAGACGTTAGACAATAATGAGTGACAGGATGTTCCTGTAATTTGGGTGGTACCGCGATATTTCGTCCCTAAGTCTTTGACTTAGGGATTTTAATTTTAGTGAAGGAGTGGTGAGTGTGAAAAGGTTTAATGAGTTGTCAAACGAACCTGTAAAGTCAAGAGAAGACAGCATATCCAAGTATTGGAAAGAAATCGACCTTCTGCACAGATCAGTTGAATCAAGAGACCCTGAGAAGACCTACATTTTCTATGAGGGACCTCCGACAGCCAACGGCAAGCCGGGGATCCATCACGTTATGGCCAGGACTCTTAAGGATTTGACGTGCAGATACAAAACTATGCAGGGCTATCAGGTAAAGAGAAAGGCGGGCTGGGATACCCACGGACTGCCGGTAGAGATCGAGGTTGAGAAGCAGCTTAGCCTTGAGAGCAAGCAGGACATTGAAAACTTCGGACTTGAAGAATTCAATGCAAAATGCAGGGAGTCGGTATGGAAGTATGAGAAGCTCTGGAGAGAGATGACAGAGAGAATGGCATACCTTATCGACATGGATAATCCCTATGTAACCCTTGATAATGACTATATCGAATCTGTCTGGTGGATACTGGACAAGTTCTACAAGGAAGGCTATATATATGAGGGACACAAGATCCTTCCATATTGCTCAAGATGCGGTACAGGACTTGCATCACACGAGGTAGCCCTTGGATACGAGGAGATAAAGACTGAGACTGTAACTGTAAAGTTCAAGGTCAAGGACAGGGATGAATACCTGTTGGCATGGACAACTACACCATGGACTCTTCCTTCAAACGTATGCGTAACTGTATCACCTGAGGAAACCTATGTAAGAGCTAAGAAGGATGATGTGGTATACATCCTGGCAAAGGTTCTTGCTGACAAGAATCTCGGTGAGGACTATGAGATACTTGAGGAAATGAAGGGAAGCACCCTTGAGCACCTTGAGTATGAGCAGCTGATACCATTTGTGAAGGTTCCAGGCAAGGCATTCTACGTTACTGTTGCAGATTATGTTACAACTGAGGATGGAACAGGCATAGTTCATACGGCACCGGCCTTTGGCGAGGACGACTACAATACAGGAATGAGATATGGACTTCCTGTCGTAAATCCGGTATCGGAGGAAGGAAAATTCACCGAGACCCCATGGGCAGATATGTTCGTTATGGATGCCGACAAGCACATAATCGCATGGCTCAAGGAGAACGGCAAGCTGTTCAAGAAGGAAAAGATTGACCACAACTATCCACACTGCTGGAGATGCAGGACTCCGCTTTTGTATTACGCAAAGCCGTCCTGGTATATAGAGATGACCAAGCTGAAGGATCAGCTTGTGGCAAACAACAACAGCGTAAACTGGTTCCCGGATTTCGTCGGTGAGAAGAGGTTCGGAAACTGGCTTGAGAATGTAAACGACTGGGCAATATCAAGAAGCAGATACTGGGGTACACCATTCCCCATATGGAGATGTGACAAATGCGGACACACAGACAGCGTAGGGTCAAGGCAGGAGCTTATAGACAGGGCAATAGTGGAAGTAAGCCCTGATATAGATCTTCACAGGCCATATGTCGACGATATCCACTTCAACTGTCCTCATTGCGATGGAGTGATGACCAGGGAGAAGGATGTAATAGACTGCTGGTTCGACAGCGGTGCCATGCCGTTTGCTCAGCATCATTATCCATTTGAGCACAAGGACGACTTTGACACGCTTTTCCCCGCTGACTTTATATGCGAGGGAATCGACCAGACAAGAGGCTGGTTCTATTCACTTATAGCGATATCCACCTTTGTAATGGGGCAGTCGCCATATAAGAATGTACTGGTAAACGACCTCGTTCTGGACAAGGACGGAAAGAAAATGTCCAAGTCAAGAGGCAATACGGTAGATCCTTTCGATCTGTTCGACAGATACGGAGCTGACGTATTGAGATGGTACCTGATATATGTATCACCGCCATGGACACCGACCAAGTTCGACGAGGACGGCTTGAAGGAGGTTGAATCCAAATTCTTCAGAAGCATCAGAAACGTGTACAACTTCTTCTCGATGTATGCAAACACTGACGACATAGACCCAAGGGAGTTCTTCGTGCCATATGAGGAAAGACCTGAGATAGACAGATGGATACTTTCGAAGTTCAATACGCTTTTGAGTGAGTCCAAGGAGAATATGGACATATTCGAGCTTACAAGGACTGTAAGGGCTATCCAGGAGTTTGTCATAGAGGACCTTTCAAACTGGTATATAAGAAGAAACAGGAGAAGGTTCTGGTCAACTCAGCTTGACGACGACAAGAAGTCGGTATACAATACAACTTATGAGATAATGGTAGACCTATGCAAGATCATTGCGCCGTTCGTTCCATTTATATCAGAGGAGCTTTACAGAAACCTTACCGGCGGCGAGTCGGTCCACATAGACTTCTATCCCCAGGCAAGAGCTGAGCTTATAGATAAGAACCTTGAGGATAAAATGGATCTTGTAAGGAACCTTGTGGCTCTTGGAAGAGCATCCAGGGAGAACGTAAGGATCAAGGTAAGACAACCTCTTAACGAGGTGGTTATAGACGGGAAATATGAGGAGCTTATCGGTGACCTTGTACCGCTTATGATGGAGGAGCTTAACGTGAAGAAGGTCGTATTTGAGAAGGACCTTTCACAGTTTATGAACTACTCCCTTAAGCCGAACTTCAAGGAAGCGGGTCCTACACTGGGATCTAAGATAAAGTCCTTTGGAAAGGCATTGGCTGAGGCTGACGCCAAGGAACTTGCCGGATTTCTGGAAAGGGAAGGCAAGGTAACGATGAATCTTGACGGAGCAGACACCGAGATAGTGAAGGATTTCGTACAGGTAACAATTTCCTCCAAGGAAGGCTTCAACGTGGTAATGGAAAACAACCTTTTCGTGATCCTGGACACTACTCTTACCAAGGAGCTTTTGGATGAGGGCTATGCAAGGGAGTTTATATCCAAGGTCCAGCAGATGAGAAAGGCTAACGGCTACGAGATACTCGATACCATCAGGATATTCTATAACGGAGAAGAGCCGATCAGAGAAGCTGTTAAGGAATACGAGGAGTTTATAAAAACTGAGACTCTGGCAACAGAAATCATTGCATCAGATAAGACCGATATGGAGAAGCAGGATCTTAACGGATTAGAAACCGGTATGCTTCTTGAGAAAAACTAAAGGATACAGCCCGCATTTTTGCGGGCTGTTATTTTTTAAGACTTTTTCCAATGTATATTGTATTCGGGGTAACTATAGAGTCGTAGGCAAGTACCCTGACGCCTCTACTCTTTGCAAGCTTGACCGCATCTGCAAAGCCGGGGTCCATGCTTTTGTTTGGCTCAAAGTATTTGGGACCCTCCATCTGGACGAGGAACAGGATCGAGGCTTCATAGCCCTCCTCCTTTGCTTTAATAAGCTCCATTATGTGTTTTGTCCCTCTTACGGTGGGGGCATCCGGAAACCTTGCAACTCCATCCTCCTCAAGAGTAACTCCCTTTACCTCAAGAAATCCCCTTCGCTGTCCGCTTTCATAATAAATATCAAATCTGGAATCGCCGAAGGTTTTCTCTCTTTTTATCAGGTCTGTCTCAGGAAGCTCAGTGATCAACCCTCTTTTAAGAGCATCTGCAGCAACGGCATTTGGCACTTGCGAATCCATATTTATCAGCATGTCTTTCTTCCATACTGAAATTAAGGAATACCTTGTCTTCCGCAGGGTATTTTCCCCATGATCCTCAAGATATACCCTAACACCGGGAATCAGAAGTTCCCTGCACCTTCCGGTGTTTTTGACATGAGCGATAACTTCTCCCTCAGGCAGCAAGACCCTTGCAATAAATCTATTTGGCCTTTCTATAAATATTCCTTCCACTACCTTTTGATAATACATAACGGCCCTCCATATGCTACAATATCCTTAAGCTTATCACGATAAATGCTTTCGGACAACCGATAGGGTCAATTGGTGAGCAAAAACTGAGAATGAGGTACTGTATGAAAATAAGGAAGCTTTCATTTATTATAGTAATCGGCCTGGCTGCAGTCATTGCCTTTATTGGCTTTAACAGAAGCGGTCCTGAGGCTGTCATAGAGTCAGGAAGTGACATCAGGATTTTTATAGCAACTGATCTCCACTACTTCGACAAGAGCCTTACAGACTTTAGTGAAGGCTTCGATGCTTTTGCGGTTACAAGGGATGGGAAGCAGCTGCTTTACTCAGAGGAGATAATGGATTCCTTTTATGAGGATATCAAGGAGCAAAAACCGGACATACTTATCGTAAGCGGAGACCTTACCTACAATGGCGAGGCTGTGAATCACAGGGAGCTATCGGATAGGTTCCTCCGGATCGAAAAACTGGGCACAAGGGTTTATGTGATCCCCGGCAACCACGACGTATTAAGCATCTGGGCAAACGGATACAGGGAGGGCGCTCCATATTCGGCTGAGAATATAACCCATGAGGATTTCAGGGAGATATACGGAAGCTTCGGATACGATGAGGGAATATCCTTCGATGAAAAGACATTGAGCTACCTGGCTGCGCCTTCGGAGGATCTGTGGCTCCTGATGCTTGACTCAAACAAGTACTTCGGGGATTTCAGCATGCCGACAGGAGATGGATATATAACTGAGGAAACTGCAAAGTGGATCAGGGAGTGTGCTGAGATGGCAGAGGCTAAGGGCGCAAAGCTGATCTCAGTTATGCACCATCCGTTGATGAGACACAGCACCCGGGATGTAACCGGGACGTACCTGAGCAACACCACGGATGTAGTGGAGCTTTTCAGGGAGCTTGGAATAGAGCTGAACCTCAGCGGGCATATCCATATCCAGGATATAAAGAGGGACGATCCCGAGGATCCTAAGGTATATGACATAGTCAACAGCGCTCTTATAGTCTACCCACATCAGTACGGGGTCCTTCAGTACAGCGCTGATGGAGGATTTGAATACAGCAAGCAGAGAGTGGATGTTGAAACATGGGCAAAAGAGCAAAAAAAGGAGGATCCTAACCTGCTTGGCTTTAACAGCTACGCAGAGGAAACCTTTGGCAGGAGACCATATAACATCGCCAGGGAAGAGCTTGAGCTCCTTGGAATATATACTGAGTTTGAGATAGAGGAAATGGCATTGATGGTAAGGGACCTTAATCTGAGACAGTTTGAGGGAACAGTATACCCCATAAAAAAGGACCTTCTTGAAGCCCCGATATATAAGCTGTTCATAAAGACCAAATCAGAATACCTTTACGACTTCGTCTACAGCATAGTCCACAGCGTAGATATGGATTCAACAAAGCTCAAGCTGGGGACAGAGTAATGAAGCTGGTTTTTATTTCAGTCTCATTAGGGTAAGAAGTAAGGAGACTATTATCAGGAGGAATACAGATGATGCATAAATATAGAGGCAAGCTTTCACTATTATTGATCATACTAATAATGCTTGCAGCATTCACCGGGTGCAGTACGGCTGTAGAGGAACCGGAAACGATAGAAGTGGAGCTGCCGCAGCTTGAGGAATCTGAACAGTCTGAGGAGCCTTCGGAGTCACCTGAGGAGACTTCAAAGCCTGACGAGAACGGCTATTATACCTCGGCTGAGGATGTGGCACTTTACCTTCACACCTATGGCAGGCTTCCCGACAACTACATTACCAAGTCCGAGGCTTCAAAGCTTGGATGGGATCCTCAAAAGGGGAATCTATGGGATGTTACGGATAAAATGAGCATAGGCGGGGACAGATTCAGCAACAGGGAAAAGCTGCTTCCTGAGGAGGACGGCAGGATCTACTTTGAGTGCGACATAAACTACGAGGGAGGCTACAGAGGCAGCGAAAGGCTTGTGTACTCCAATGATGGACTTATTTTTTACACTGAGGATCACTATGAATCCTTTGAGCAACTTTATTGAGGAGGCGGGGTATGAGGACAATTTTGCTGGATTTCAAAAAATTTCACCATAAAGAGACGTTCCACCCTTATATGAAGAAGAAGGTTCAGCTTCCCGAATACCACGGAAACAACCTCGATGCAATGTGGGATGCAATGAGCTATCTTAAGGAAGACTTAAGGCTTTGCATATACAATTGGGAGGACCATGACGAAGCCGATACTGAAACCTACAGCAAGGCTGTAATCGCTGCACTCAGAGAGCTTTCAGAGCACAACAGCCATATAAGGCTTGAGTTTATAACTATAAGAAGATACTCTTAAAGGAATGGTTAAATGAAGTTAGTCTATATATCACTTGGCTTTTTATCTATTTCAATAGGGGCAGTAGGTGCCTTTATACCTGTGCTTCCAACAACTCCGCTGCTTCTTCTGGGGTCATTTTTCCTTGCGAAGGGCTCAGACAGGTTCAGCACGTGGTTCAGATCAACAAAGCTATATAAGAATAATCTTGAGGATTTTGAGAAAAAGCGCTCCATGACACTTAAGACCAAAATATTGCTTTCAACGTTGTCATCGTCAATGATATGGCTAAGTATTTTCACCGTTGAGAAGCCTTGGCTTAAGGTGATGCTTATAACAGTGGATGTTTTCAAGCACTATTACTTCATATTCAGGATAAAAACGGAGAAGGGGGATGATTGACATGAGTAAAGCAGGCTTTAAAGTGAGTTTACCTTTGATCCAGGCAATGGAGCTTATCAAAGAAGGTCAAAATTCTGAGCTGGTACACGAGGAAATACTTGATATAGGTGATGGAAAGCTTACAGGAACCCTGATCTTTGAGAAATATTTCTTCAGATCAAGCAACAGGGCTGCTCTTATAGTTATTCTGGACAATCTTGAAGGGGTGACGGACTTAAGAGTAATATCTACTGGGAGTTCCCAGGGGCTGGTTATCAATTTTGATTGGGGTGCAGCCAGTGACTTCGTTGAAAGCGTAAGGAGGTCTCTCAAGGACTACATTGTAGGAGAGGATAGATAATGAAGGATCAAATGATTGCCCTGAAAAAAAGAATAGCTGACAGCAATAATATTGTATTCCTGGGCGGGGCAGGGGTTTCAACCGAAAGCGGGATACCTGATTTTCGCTCAGCCAAGGGACTATACAGCTCTAAAGGGAGCAGGGGCTTCACACCTGAAGAGATGTTAAGCTACAGCTTTTTCAGAAGCTATACAGGTGAGTTCTTCAGCTACTATAAGAGTAATCTGATTTACAAGGATGCGCTCCCGAACAAAGCTCACATAGCTCTTGCAAGGCTTGAGAAAATGGGAAAGCTTAAGGCTGTTATAACCCAGAATATCGACGGACTTCACCAGCTGGCAGGATCAAGAAACGTGCTTGAGCTTCACGGATCGATCCATAGAAACTACTGCGTAAGCTGTGGTGAGACCTACAGCCTGGAGCATGTCCTCGATGCAGAGGGTATTCCCAAGTGCCCGAAGTGCGGCGGAGTGGTCAGGCCTGATGTGGTGCTTTATGAAGAAGGCCTTGATATGGAGGTATTCGACAGAGCTATTGATTATATCAGCAAATCGGAGATACTGATCATAGGCGGTACATCTCTCAATGTTTACCCGGCCGCTGGTCTGGTGGACTACTACAGAGGCGATTGCCTTGTTTTGATGAATAAGACTGAGACAAGCTATGATCTTAAAGCAGACTTTGTGCTTAGAGAGCCTATTGGCACTGTTATGGAGGAGTTGACTAAGGAATGGAAGATAATGGATTGAGAGATCTGCTGGACAGGCTTTTTCTACAGGGGAGCCTGTCCAAAGCAATTATAAGCAATAGAAAAAGAAAGACTGAGGAAAGCCCTCTTAAGGTAACAATTAAGCCCTTTGATCAGAAGGGGACTACAAGGTTTCAGTTTGAGAGACACTACCAAAAAAAGGTGACCCACGAAAATCTGGATCCTGAGGATGCCATAGAACTGGCTGAGCAGCTTCTGCTCAATGACTTCAAGCAGGGAGATTTCAAGACTACCGATGGAGAATATCAGGTTTTGGTAAGTAAAAAAGGTGCTACCAGGATCAAGGAGGTTTCTTCTAAAAAGCATTTGGTAGATCTTACCCACGACAGAAAAAAGAACTATATACTTCAGGATGGCGAACCTGTAGATTATCTTGTGCATCTTGGAGTAATGTCGCCAGAGGGCACAGTATACAAGAAAAAGTATGACAAATTCAGGCAGATCAACAGATTTCTTGAGCTTGTAGAGGATGTTGCGGATACCCTTAAGGATAATGGAACGATCAAAATAGTTGATTTTGGATGCGGAAAGAGCTATCTGACCTTTGCTCTTTATCATTATCTGTCTGTTATAAGGGGACTGGATATAAATATTATAGGTATGGATCTTAAGAAGGACGTGATCGATTTTTGCAACGATACCGCTGAGAAGCTTGGCAATGAAAATCTTAAGTTTATCTGTGGAGATATTGCCGACTATGTCCCTGGATCCGACATTGATATGGTTGTCACATTACATGCCTGCGACACTGCTACGGACATTGCTCTGGTAAAGGCAGCCCAATGGGGTGCAAGGGTCATTATGAGCGTTCCCTGCTGCCAGCATGAGCTGTTTTCGAAGATAAAAAATCCGGAGCTTAATGGCATGCTAAAGCACGGAATAATAAAGGAGAGATTAAGTTCTCTGGTGACAGACAGTATCAGGGGGAGTATACTTGAAATATTAGGCTACCAGGTGCAGATATTGGAGTTTGTTGATATGGAGCATACTCCAAAGAACATCATGATCAGAGCCGTAAGGACACATGAGGCCTACAGACCGGAAACTATCCTTGAATACAAGCAGCTGAAGAGTGAGTGGGGTCTGGAGGAGCTGTTTATTGAGAGCTATATGGGAGATTATTTCAAAGTTCAGGGGGAGGAAAGGTTTTGATGGAGAGAGAAACGATCATAGTCCTTGATTTTGGAGGTCAGTATAATCAGCTGATTGCCAGAAGAGTAAGGGAAATGAATGTGTATTGCGAGGTCCATCCTTATACCATCAGTCTTGATAAGCTTAAGGCTATGGATCCTAAGGGGATCATATTTACGGGCGGTCCCAACAGCGTGTATGAAAAAGGAGCGCCTTCTGTAGAAAGGGAGCTGCTGGAATCAGGAATTCCTATCCTTGGGATATGCTACGGAGCTCAGCTTATATCTTATGTACTTGGAGGGAATGTTGAGGCTGCGTCTGCAAGGGAATATGGAAAGGTCAAGCTGGAGGTAGTGGATCCCGAGTCCAGGCTTATGACTGGAGTCAAAAAGGAATCAACCTGCTGGATGAGTCACACTGACTACGTTCAGAAAATGCCTGAGGACTTTAAGGCTACAGCAGTCACAAAGACATGCCCGACAGCAGCATTTGAGAACGAAGAGATGAAGCTTTATGGAGTACAGTTCCACCCTGAGGTTCTTCATTCTGAAGAAGGAAACAAGATACTTTCAAACTTCGTATTCAACGTGGTCGGATGCAAGGGCGACTGGAAAATGGATGAGTTTGTTGAGGAGTCCATTAAGAAGCTTCAGGAGAAAATAGGGAATAAGAAGGTACTTTGTGCACTTTCAGGAGGGGTCGATTCCTCAGTTGCAGCTGTACTTATCGGAAAGGCAGTTGGAAAGCAGTTGACCTGTATATTCGTGGATCATGGCTTGATGCGTAAGGATGAAGGGGATCAGGTTGAGGAGATATTCTCGAAGGATTACGATCTGAATTTTATACGGGTCAATGCGCAGCAGAGATTCTACGACAAGCTTGCAGGAGTAACAGACCCTGAAACCAAGAGAAAAATAATCGGGGAAGAATTTATCCGTGTATTCGAGGAGGAAGCTAAAAAGATCGGGTCGGTTGACTTCCTTGTACAGGGCACTATTTATCCCGATGTAATCGAAAGCGGCCTGGGAGACTCAGCTGTTATAAAGAGCCATCACAACGTTGGAGGTCTTCCGGATTACGTCGACTTCAAGGAGATTATCGAGCCATTAAGGGATCTTTTCAAGGATGAGGTGCGGAAAGTTGGCTTAGAGCTTGGACTGCCGAAGGAGCTAGTCTTCAGACAGCCATTCCCTGGGCCGGGACTTGCTGTAAGGATAATTGGAGAGGTAACCGAGGAGAGAGTCAAGATACTTCAGGCAGCGGATGCTATATTCAGGGAAGAAATTGCAGCTGCAGCTCTCGATACAGATATAAATCAGTATTTTGCAGTTCTTACAAACACTAAAAGCGTTGGAGTTATGGGAGATGGAAGGACCTACGACTTTACCCTGGCACTTAGAGCAGTAACCACCATAGACTTCATGACTGCAGAATTTGCTCAGATTCCCTGGAATATCCTCGGACACATCTCAAGCAGGATCGTAAACGAAGTAAGGCACATAAACAGAGTAGTATACGATATAACCAATAAACCCCCGGCTACTATTGAGTGGGAGTAAAAAAAAGGACTCGAGTCCTTTTTTTATTCCCATTCACGGTAGATCATGGACTCAAGCTTCGACAAATTGGCTCGCTTTCATCTCCTGATCCTCGCCGAAGGGCTACCATCAGCTCTGGATCATATATGATCCAATCACTGTGGTAGTCGTAAAAATATGACTGAAGATCATATTTTTACTCCCATTCATTGATCAAAATATATCACAGTCTGATTCCTACCACGTTCCTTCGCCTGATACATTGCACTGTCCGCAAAGTTCAAAAGCTCATCCAGTTTTTCACATCTATCCTTCTTAAGCTCAGCTATGCCAATGCTTATAGTTACCCGGAGTTCATTATCCTGACATTTGATCCTCAGGTCTTCAACAGCGGATCTCAATGATTCTGCCCTGTCGTAAGCCTCTTCAGCTGTCGTGTTTATCATCGCAACAACAAATTCCTCTCCTCCAAAACGGCCAACTATGTCAGTTGAACGATATGTTGTTTTGATAATTTTTGCAAGTGTACTGAGAACAAGATCTCCGCAGGAATGACCATAGGTATCATTTATTGACTTGAAATGGTCGATGTCCATCATAAGCATAGATAGTTTTTCCTCATACCTAAGCGCACGACCAAGTATTTTGCTGGTTTCTTCCATGAAATACCTGCGGTTATTAAGCCCGGTCAGCTCATCAGTCTGCGCCAGTTCTCTCAGTTGAAGCTCCAGCTTCTCGCTTAGGGTTACGTCCTCAATGGTCAGAAGTATACCAGCCAGTTCGTCCTTTTTACCAATATCCTTTGTCGAAAATTCAATATAATATTCTTCATCATCCGAAGTTATTGTATGTACGCTGGGCTTCCTTGAGTAGATGCTATGGAGCATTTCTTCATGGTCTTCTAATACCAACCCCAAGTCCTCATTTTTAAGCTTCACACCAAAGAGCGAAAAGTATAGCATGCTGGAAGCATTAAAATCTCTTATTATATAGTGTCTGTCCATAAGTATCAAGCCTTCTTGGCTTTCCTCAAATACCCTTTCTCGAGCGAGCTGTTTCAGCCCTAAAAAATTATAGCGGGAAAGAGCATAGTTGATAAGTAAGATACATGGTGGCAGTACTATTGCAGTATAGTCTATCCCCAGTTT
The DNA here is from genome assembly GCF_004101785.1 of Gudongella oleilytica. Lineage (NCBI taxonomy): Bacteria > Bacillati > Bacillota > Tissierellia > Tissierellales > Tissierellaceae > Gudongella > Gudongella oleilytica. Next base: position 1,877,576 of record NZ_CP035130.1, on the reverse strand, counting down.
TCCAGGATCGATAATGATGAGTACAAGAGCTGCATAGGGTATTATCGACGCTATGAAAAGAAGCTCAAATTGCTTTCTTTCTTGCCTGGTGGTTTTAATAAGCTTTTGATAATAGAAAGTTGTGCAAAGGATCAGAACTGAGAGGGAGTACAGCATTTGAACATAATACCAGGGTCCCTTGCCCAATACTAGGAATGTAAAATCACCCATTACGTTCATTACTACCCTGGAGTAGAATAAGTGGTGAAAATCATTAGTCAACCTCATAAAGAAGGTGATTACAGGTATTATAAAGACAACTATACTTGTCTTACTCCATAAATATTTGATGCGACCGGTATACAGAAGGCTAACCATAAGCCAGAATCCCGGGAAGAATGGAATTCCAAAGTACTGGATTTGATTCCAGAACATCATGGAATCAATAGTCTCCGCATTTACCTCCAACAGATAGCCAAGAAGGTAGATGTCAAGGGTCAGAGCAAGAAAACCAAATGCCTTTGCAAAGGCAGATTTTCCCCTTGAATAAGAGTAGACAAACATTATCGATAGAAAAATTACACTTGAGAACAGATAAATACTTAAGATATTCCTGATCATTCCGGGCTCCTCAAATTATGGAATCTATTTGTATCCATATCAATATAAACTGTCTTCAACTTTTAGCTCTTGTATCCAGTGGTTTAACTCTGTCTTAATCTTTTCTTTAATATATTAACACGGCATATCTTTGATACTCAATACAAAAATTATAAATGTATCTAAATTTAGCATTTATACCCTGTATTGTTTTAAGTAGTTGTGTTACAATATGTCCATTAATCGAGGAGGTAGACTATGAAACAGGATAAAATACTTGTGATCGATCTTGGTAGTACCAGAAACACCTACATAGCAAGGGAAATACGTGAGCTAGGAGTTTATACGGAAATCCATCCCCATGATATTTCTACAGATGAACTGTCAAAAATCACGAATATAAAAGGGATCGTTCTAAATGGTGGTGAGAACAGGGTAGTAGACGGAGTTGAAATAAAGCCATCAGAAGCTCTTATGGAAGCTGGCCTGCCTATACTTTCAGTCGATTTTGATGGGGGTATGCCTTGGCCGAAGGAAGAGTGCCTTAGGATCCAAAGGATGAAGGAATTTGTCTTTGATACATGTAAGGCAGAGCCAAACTGGAATATGGAGAACTTTATAACTGAGCAGGTAGCTCTTATCAGGGAACAGGTTGGAGATGGCAAGGTGCTGTTGGCACTTTCAGGAGGAGTTGATTCATCTGTAGTCGCAGCTCTCCTTATTAAGGCCATAGGAAAGCAACTCACCTGTGTTCATGTAAACCATGGACTGCTTAGAAAGGGAGAACCAGAAGAGGTAATAAGGGTGTTCAGGGAAGAAATGGGAGCTAATCTTGTCTATGTAGACGCTGTGGATCGCTTCCTGGACAAGCTTGAGGGAGTCGCAGATCCTGAGGAGAAGCGCTTGATCATAGGCTCAGAATTTATAAGGGTATTTGAAGATGAAGCCAGAAAGCTGGAGGATGTAAAGTTCCTGGCACAAGGCACTATTTATCCCGATATCATAGAATCCGGCACAAAAACAGTGAAGGCAGTGAAGAGCCATCATAATGTAGGCGGACTGCCGGAGGACCTTGAATTTGAGCTGGTTGAGCCGCTTAAGATGCTTTTTAAAGATGAGGTAAGAGAATGCGGCCTTGCTCTTGGACTTCCAAGATCAATGGTGTTCAGACAGCCCTTCCCGGGGCCAGGTCTTGGAGTAAGGTGTATTGGAGCAATAACTAGAGACAGGCTTGAAGCAGTTAGGGAGTCAGATGCAATACTTAGGGAGGAGTTTGCAATGGCTGGTATGGAGGGCAAGGTTTGGCAATACTTTACGCTAGTTCCAGAGGTAAAGTCGGTTGGAGTAAGAGACCACAAACGCAGCTTTGAATGGCCGGTGGTTATCCGTGCCGTAAATACAGTTGACGCCATGACTGCTACGGTTGAAAGAGTCCCATATGACGTACTTGAAATAATAACCCACAGGATCACCCATGAGGTAAAAGGAGTAAACAGAGTTCTCTATGATCTCACTCCAAAACCAGTGGGGACAATCGAATGGGAATAAAAATAGGACTAAAGGTCATTTTATTACGACTGCCACAGAGAGAGGATCATCATATGATCCAGAGCTTTGATTGCACTTGTAGGAAGGCTTGGAGATTGAAGCAGGCTAGCATCCGAAGCTTTATTTAATAGCCTAATGAGAATAGGTTTATTGTATTAGTGTTCTTAAACCTTTGTTTTACTGATGAAATTATACCGAAGGAATATCCTTAGATCGATATTGGATCAATATAAGATGATAATTGCTAAAAGAAATCGTTTATAGTTTGGGATTCTCATGAGAGAATCCCTTTATTTATAAATTAGCACTCTATTATTGTTAATATATTGACGAAACAAGAGGGAGATGTTAGAATATAAACATAGTTAACTATGCCTACAAAATATTGAAATATAGGCACATTTCAATACATATTTACTTATGCGATGTTAAAATATTGGAGGATTTTAACTTTTAATATAGTCTCAACAGTATTAAAACGTTAAAATATTAACAATATTATTAACTATAAACTTAAACTACGAAAGGAAGATGTTTGTGAAAAAATCATTCAAACTGGTATCACTGATTTTAGCTATGTGTATGCTATTTTCTTTAGCCGCTTGCACACCTAAAACGGATGATACCGAAACTCCAAGTCAAGGCAACGAACAAGAAGTAAATGTAACACCAATGAAAGCAGGAGAGTATATCATTGATGTTACAGGGATGAAGCCCATGCAAGTTAAGGTAATACTGGGCGAGAAATCTATTGATGGGGTTGAAATTGTATCCCACGAGGAAACACCAGGTGTATCAGATGCAGCAATAAAAGACATACCGATAAAAATTGTTGAGGAACAAAGTATAGGTATTGACATTATTTCAGGTGCTACATTAACAAGCAATGCTATAATATCAGCGGTTAAATCAGCTATAGAACAAGCTGGTGGGATAGTATCTGAGTTTGATATAGCCGATATTTCAGATGGCAAAGCAGAAAATTCAAGGCCTTCAATGGGAACAAAAGAAATACCAGAGGAATGGGACATGACTTATGATGTTGTAGTTGTTGGAGGGGGCTTTGCAGGTTTATCAGCTGCCTATCAAGCATCTACACTTGGAGCCAGTACACTCCTTATAGATAAAATGCCGGTACTAGGAGGAAACTCGCAGATAAACGGTGGAGTTTGGGCTTCTTATACCAGTAAAATAGCAGATGATCTATATGTTAAGCTAGGCCTAACTCCCGACACTGCTGAAAAACACATAGAAGACACCATTAAGGGCGGAGACTACATGGGTGATGTAAAGCTGGTAAAAAACTTTGTATATGGTTCTCCGATCATGTTGGATTTAATGCTTGATAACGGCCTTCAAGTACGTGAGTCTATTACAAGGCCTGGAGGTCACTATGGTTATAGAACTTATACTACAATCAATGGAATTGGTGCAGATATAGTTAATGTTCAAAAGAAAATGCTAGAGCAGACATCAGCAACAATTATGTTGAATTCAAAGATGACTCAAATTTATAGAGAATCAACTGGTGAACAAAGAGTTGTTGGGATTAAAATTGAAACACAAGATGGTATTAAAAATGTAAAAGCTGAAAAAGGGGTCATTCTTACTACCGGTGGATTTGCTGGAAATGTAGAAATGCGTTCAAAACATGTACCAGCTCTTACTTCTGATATTCCTACAACAAACCATGTTGGTGCAACTGGTGAAGGAATAATAATGGCTCAAGAGGTTGGAGCAAATACAACGCAGATGTCTTATATTCAGCTTTATCCATTTGCCAATCCTAACAATGGAGTACTGGATTCTTATGCAGTTATTCCTTTTAGCGGTCCAAGTGCAGGAATCGTATATGTTGATCAATATGGCAATCGTTATGTAAACGAGGGCGAAAGACGTGACGTTTGCTCAAGAGCTGCTCAGAATAGTGGTGGGTTCCCGACATTCTCAATATTTGGGCAAGAAATTGTTGAAAAAGCAGGGTTTATTTCTGCTGAGCAACTAGAAAATGGAATTTTTGAAAACCGAATATTTAAGGCTGATACACTGGAAGAGTTAGCTGATATTATCAATTCTAACAAATATAAAGATGGAACCATCAGCATGAATCGTGAGACATTAAAATCAACAATTGAAACTCATAATGGATACGTTGATGCAGGTAAAGATCCTGATTTTGGTAAAGTAATTGATAAGGGTGTTATGCTTAAAATTGAAAAGGGTCCTTATTATGCAATTCCTCAGTGGCCTTCAGTTCATCATACTATGGGAGGGCTTACAATTACAGAAAAGACAGAAGTTCAAGATATTTGGGGAAATGTAATACCAGGATTATATGCAGCAGGAGAAATTACTGGTGGAGTTCATGGTACTAACAGACTTGGCTCTAATGCAATACCAGATGCTTTAGTTCACGGCTATATAGCTGCTGAGGTATCAGTAACGGGAAATCTCCCGGAATTCGTTCAAAAATAATCGTCTGATTAAATTTATACAAAGACTATACTTTAAAACAAGCTATGTTAGCATGCTAACATAGCTTGTTTATTAAACCAAATTCAATTATGAACCAATAGAAGGTGGTAGGAAAATAGCTACTATTTTTCTACCCTTACCATTATCTCATTCCTTCGAAACATGGGAGGTGTAAAGGGTGGATTAAAAAAAGCCAGCATATAATTGGAAATCCTTATATATCCCTTGCCCATATACCATTCCTCCAGCCTTTGAATCATTTTTGATTCCTTGTCATTGTTTGAGAAACCGCCGTACTTAATCACTGCAAACATACCTGAATCGAATTTCCTGATCTTGAGGTTTTTATCATTAGGCTCAGGGATATTATCCTTAAGTTTTTTGGAGACGACAAATGCCATCTTCATTTTATCCTGTCTTATTTCCTCAATTACAGGTACTGTCATTGAAATCTTTTGATTCTGCTTGTTGTTATCTGAGATGTAGCTGAACAAAGTACCAAAGCCCCTGGAAATATAAGGGCCAGCATCGTTGTCGTATTCCACTACATTGAATTCACTATATTCACGTATTTCAAAGCTGTCCTCACTTAATACAACTGAGTAGTCGGGCGTTTCATATCTTCCCATAAAGAAGCTCCTTTTTATGTTTTATAGAGGCCGGGTTAGGCCTCTTTTTCAGCTATATGATCGATTTTCGACGCAAGGATAAAATCATTCTCGTGGAGTCCGCCTATTTTACTTGTGTAGAGCTTCACTCTCACCATTCCCCATGCAATTGTGAGCGTTGGATGGTGACCTTCCTCTTCAGCAAGCATGGCAACCTTGTTTGCAAACTCCATGGCACCCATAAAGTCCTTAAAAGTAAATTTTCTCTCTATATGCTTGTCGTCCTTGCTTTCCCAGTCCATGTGAAGCTTCCTAAGATTTTCCTCGACCTCGAATGGCAGCATCGGGATTGCCCCTACCTCACAGGGTGTGCATTTTTTGTCCCTAAGATCTGACATATCGATTCCTCCTTTCATGTATTCCAATATCATTTATACCCAAATATAAGCTGACGGCCCTTATTGTTTACCCCATTACAGCAGTTTGTGATATAATTATTACAATGATATTTAGGGGGTCATAATATGGGAGAGTCAATCGTAACAAGAATCGAGGGAGTAAGTATAAGGCTTGCGGAAAGAAAAGATGTAGGCCTGGTACTTAGGTTCATAAAGGAGCTTGCAGATTATGAACAGCTTTTAAATGAAGTCGTAGCAACAGAAGAGATATTATTGGAGACAATTTTTGAGAAAAAGGCAGCAGAGGTTGTAATAGCTGAACTGGATGGTGAGCCTGTAGGCTTTGCTTTGTTCTTCCATAACTTTTCAACCTTCCTGGGAAGACCCGGGTTATACCTGGAGGACCTTTATGTAAGACCTGAAATGAGAGGAAGAGGGATCGGGAAGCTGTTGCTTTCATATCTTGCGAAGCTTGCTCTCGACAGAGGCTGTGGGAGATTCGAATGGTGGTGTCTTGACTGGAATACGCCCTCGATCGACTTCTATAAGAGTATAGGTGCCATACCTATGGATGAATGGACGGTTTTCAGAGTCACAGGTGATGCACTTACAAAGCTTGCCAGTGAGTTTTAGGGAGGTTCTTCATTGAGGATATATCTTGTAAGACACGGGGAAACCGTGTGGAATGTTGAGAAGAGGCTGCAGGGGTGGAAGGACTCACCTTTAACTGATAATGGGCTGAGAAGCGCTAAGAGACTGGCAAAGAGGCTTCAGGGCATAAGATTGGACAGAGTATTTTCCAGTGACCAGAAAAGAGCGTTGATAACTGCTGAAATCATTGCTAAGGACAGGGGCATTCCCATTGAAGTGTTAAGCAGCCTTAGAGAACTGAATTTTGGGAGCTGGGAGGGTATGACCATTTCAGAGATAGAGACTTTGTATCCTTTAGAATACAGCACCTATAAAACTGATCCCGACAGGTATACCTCTGTAGGTGGTGAAAATATTGAGCAGCTTTTTGACAGAGCGTCAAAAGCTCTTGAAACTATAGGGTCCTGTGGAGAGGAAAATGTACTTGTAGTGACACATGGTGTGACCATACGTGCTTTAATGACGATAATCAGCGGTCAGGGAATGGATGGATTTGCTAAAATTCCAGTGTTTCTGGGGACTTCACTGACAGAGCTGGAACTTACTGATAAAGGTTATAGGATCATTAGGGCAGCGGATGCTGACCACCTGTAGTATCAGTTCTTAATTGGCAGGATCATTATATGGCTGAAGGGAGTATCCTTATGAGTATATTGCCGTTTGTTATTCTGGGATTGTTTGCTGTTATAATGATTATTTTCATAGTTGGATTTTTCAGGAAGCGATAAAGAAATCATGTAAAGGGATGATATATTTGAAGGAAAGAAAAGGAAAGGGCAGTGAAATGGCGGATTGGTTGATTTCTTTAGCTGTTGCCATGTTTGTAGCTCTTTTTATAGTATCGAATATAGCTACGGTTACTCAGGTAAAAGAGCAGTCGATGGAACCAACCTTTCAAGAGAATGACAGGGTCTTCGTATATAAGCTGGGATATATTTTGTCAGGTCCGGAGAGAGGCGATGTTGTAATCCTCAACAAGAACTCTGTTAAGAGCGGGATTTTTATAAATATGATAAATGAGCTTGAGGAAATTGCCAACAGCATAAATTATAGGCTGGGAAGACCTGCTGAAAAAAATATATTGATCAAGAGGGTCATAGGGATTCCGGGTGACAGGATACTTATAGCTGATGGCAAGGTCTATCTCAATGGCGAAGCCTTGTCAGAGGATTATGTAAATGGCGAAACCTACACGGTGGCTATGGGCATGGAGGAGGAAGTCATTCCTGAAGGAAAGGTCTTTGTAATGGGCGACAACAGAGGCAACAGTCTTGACAGCAGAAATCTTGGTTTTATAAGCTTTAGTCAGCTTAAGGGAAAGGTTGTATACAGATTCTTTCCCATAGATAAGGCAGGAGCAGTCCAATAATGGGAGGAGCGATAGTATGAGGATGCCGAAGAAAATTGAACTTGCCAATTTACCTACCAGGATCGATCACCTCGACAGGTTCAGCGAGGAGCTTGGAGTCGATATTTGGATCAAGAGAGATGATCAGACCGGTTCCGAAATATCGGGGAACAAGGTCAGAAAGCTTGAATTCGCTGTGAAGGAGGCTATAGATTCGGGCTGTGACTACCTAATTACCTGCGGAGGCATACAGTCAAACCATGCAAGGGCAACTGCAGCGGTTGCGGCAAGACTGGGCATGGGCTCAAGACTGGTTCTAAGGGGTACTGAGCGTCAGGTAGCTGAGGGGAACCTGTTTCTAGACAAAATACTCGGGGCAACAGTAAGATTCATTACTCCCGAGGAGTACTCCAGCTCAAGGGGAGAGATCATGCAGGAGGAGGCTGATAAGCTAGCATTAGAGGGGCATAAGGCATATATACTTCCTGAAGGAGCTTCAAACGGCATCGGTTCATTCGGCTATATAAATGCATTCAATGAGATCCTTGAGCAGGAAGAGAAAATGGGCATAGAGTTTGATGCAATAGTAGCTACTGTTGGCTCAGGAGGAACCTTCTCGGGACTTCTTTATGGAAATGAGATAAATGGAAACAGGAAGGATATTATTGGATTTAACATAGCAGGAACCGCAGAGGGATTCAGGGAGATCGTGATGGGTCTTCTTGAGGAAATCGGTGAGATGACTGGAGCAGGGTCGAAGCTGGAACCTGGTGATATTAAAATCATAGATGGATACCCGGGGCTTGGATATGCCTTAAGCCGAAAGGAAGAGATAGACTTTATAAGGCATTTCTCAATGACTGAGGGTATAATTTTGGACCCGGTCTACACCGGGAAGGCGATGTATGGTCTATATTCTGAGATCAAGAATGGTAATCTTAAGAACTATAAGAATATTCTCTTCATCCATACTGGTGGACTTTTCGGATGGACTGAGGAGGCAAGGAGCCTTATATGAAGGTTGAAAGGAATGTAAAGTACATTACAATAGCTATATACAGCTTCGTGGTAATTGCACTTAGCATTGCCTTTTATTTGATAGCCTCAAACTATGGAGCTTTCAAGGAATCAGTTCGTGGGTTAATGAAAAGCATGCAGCCAATATTCATAGGTGCATCAATGGCTTATCTTGTAAATTTTGTTATGGAGGCGGTAGAGAGATATTTGCTGAAGCCCGCCCTTCCGAAAAAGACGAAACTGAAGGTGTTAAGACCCATAAGCATTATTATTACTTATGCAATAATCTCTGTGTTTCTATACTTTTTCGTTTCGATAATATTTCCTCAAATCATCGCATCTATTATAAAGGTAGTAAACGATATTACAGCTAATTTCGATAATATTACCGGATGGGTGGTCGAGTTCGTTGAAGGGATAAATATCAGGCAGGAATACCTTGACCTGGTGGTAGACTACTGGAACGAGTTTTTGAACAATTTGATGGGATTCCTTACAGGACTTCTTCCCGTTCTGGGTGAGATAGTGGCAGTAGTTCTTTCCAGCGTATGGAATATCGTATTGGGAGTCATTGTATCAATATACATTTTATCAGACAAGGAAAGGTTCAAAGCTCTGTCAAGGAAAATGACCTTTGGTTTGTTTTCTGTGCCAAGAGCCAACAGGATAATAGAGCTGACAAGACGTGCAGACCATATATTCGGAAGGTTCCTGGGAGGAAAGATGCTCGATTCAGCAATAATTGCCTTAATAAACTACGGATTCATGATATTTTTTAAGATGCCATATCCAGTACTTGTCTCATTTATTGTCGGCCTAACAAATATCATACCGTTCTTTGGTCCTTTTATCGGCATGGTCCCGTCATTCTTCATCATACTTACAGCTTCACCGGTAAAGGCATTCTGGTTTCTGGTTCAAATACTCCTGATCCAGCAGTTTGACGGAAATTTTCTGGGTCCAAAGATTCTTGGTGATTCTCTCGGGATATCGGCTTTCTGGATATTGTTCTCCCTGCTCGTTGCAGGTAAATTTCTTGGTTTTATAGGTCTTGTCATTGGAGTGCCGCTGTTTGTGTTTATTTATTCCGTAGTCAAGGACAATGTAGAAAGAAGGCTTAAGGATAAGGGCCTCCCGGTAGAAACTGCAAGCTATGTTGTGGATAAGTAATGATTGTCAGCCCAGAATAAGGTGCTTTAAGAGCATGACTGGATTATGGAAGAGCATTCTCGGGCCGGAGTATCTCATGACTGTGCGGATTTTCTCCCTCTCCTCAGGAGCAAAGCAATGGGTCTTACATGCTGAGCAAAAGGTTTTGGTATCCGAATAAGGACAGCTTTCGATCCTTCTATGTGAGTATTTCTCAAGGGCTCTGCAGGAATCGCAAAAATCGCCTTTGGTATGACCGTTACCATTGCAGTAAATGGAGATCATAAGACTGATGATCTCTTTTTCCTTAAGTTTTTTTTGTTCAGTCTTAGAATTGGGCATCATGATTTCTCCTTTCTGATTATTGATAAGATTATAGCATATGTTAATAAAATAAAGAAACGAATGAGGTATTCAATGGAAATATTTAAGTATGGTGAAACAGAGAAGAATCATCTGCGCTTTTCAGATGAAACAATGAACAGACTTATAGGTTCTCTTGGTCATGTGGAAAGAGCTGTAGAGCCTGATATTTTTAAGGCTTTGGTTTCGAGTATTATAAGCCAGCAGATCTCGACCAAAGCAGCAGAAACAGTCAAGGAAAGGCTGTCGCAAAAGGCCGGGGGAATCTCCGTTGAAAGCATATCCAGGTTGTCCTTTGAGGAATTGAGGTCATGCGGTCTTAGTGGCAGGAAAGCAGAGTATATAATGGGGGCTGCAAGAGCTTCTATAGAAGGGGAAGTAGACTTTAATGCCCTGTATTCAATGGATGACCAGGAGGTTATTGATACCTTGGTATCATTAAAGGGGGTAGGGGTCTGGACAGCCGAAATGATGTTGATTTTCTCCCTTCAGAGACCAAACGTATTCAGCTACCTGGACTTGGGGATCAGGAGAGGCATAATGAGAGCTTATGGACTCAAGGAGCTTTCAAAGACTGACTTTGAGTTGCTCAGGGCTAAACTGAGCCCTTACTGTACAGTTGCCTCCTTATATTTTTGGAAGCTTGCTGGTATGGATAACTGGGAATCTGTATTATACGAGGAGGAGTTGATATGAGAAAAATTGCATTTTTTGCATTCAGAGGAAATGAGATGTGCTTTGCCCACCTGCTCTTGAATGCTCTGGATCTGGATTCAAAGGGGATAAAGGCGTTAATAGTGATGGAGGGAGAGGCAGTGCAGCTACTAAAGCCCCTTGAGGAATCAAAAAACCCATTGTACCTTAAAGCCAAGGAGAAAGGCTTGTTTGATTGCATATGCAGGGCTTGTTCAGCAAAGCTTGGATGCCTTGAATTTAACGAGACAACCGGAATACCGCTTAAGGGAGACCTTCAGGGACATCCCTCGATGGAGCAGTACTTAGCACAAGGATACGAGATAATCACTTTATAGCTCTGTTAAACCGGCACCAGAGTAGCCTCTGTGCCGGTAAATTATTTTTTGATTATGAAAAGGTTTCATGTTATAATGTATGGGTGTAGTATTTCAACTTGTTTGAAAATTGCTTTAATTTAAAAGGGTTGAGATGATCTTGAATCAACAGTAGCAATCGCACTATACCGTTTCCATAATAGATGGTCAGGTCCCGGGTGATAGGGTACGAAAATGGTCTGTGCAGCGTGAATAGTTGGCGGATGTTTTAGCCTCGTTGTACTTAAATTTAGTTGGGGGGAATGTATCTTGAAAGCTTATCCTACGGATAAAATCAGAAATGTAGCTTTGCTTGGACACAGCAGCAACGGAAAAACCACTTTAACTGAAGCAATCCTCTTTGCAACAGGTGTTACTACAAGACAAGGAAAGGTAACTGACGGAAATACAGTATCTGACTTCGACAAACAGGAGATCGCAAGAAAGGTCTCTATCGGAACATCTGTTATCCCCATTGAGTGGGACAACTATAAATTCAATCTGCTTGACACTCCAGGATATTTCGACTTCGTAGGCGAGATGTACGGTGCCAAAAGGGCAAGTGAAGGCTCAATTCTTCTTGTTGACGTATCCTCAGGGATAGAGGTGGGCACGGAGAAAGCATGGAAAAATCTTGAAAAATATTCAACTCCAAGGATCGTCTTCGTAAACAAGATGGACAAGGAGAATATAAACTTTGAAAAATTGCTGGAGGATCTGAAATCAGAGCTGGGCGAGAAGATCATACCATTTGCTCTTCCAATCGGATTGTCAAACGATTTCAGGGGCTTCGTTAGCGTTATAGATGGAAAAGCGTATGAATACAACGGGAAGGTAAGGAAAGAGATACCTGTCCCTGCAGACATGAAATCAGCGGTGGAGGAAATCAGGGAAAGCCTGATGGAAAAAATTGCTGAATCAGACGAGGAACTCATGGAGAAGTACTTCGAGGGCGAGGAGTTCACTCCTGAAGAGGTTGAAAAGGGAATAAAGGCATCGGTTGCATCTGGAGACCTGGCACCATTGGTGGTTGGATCAGCTGAGAAAACGATCGGCGCTGACTTCCTACTTGAAATGATCCGGAAATACATTCCATCTCCTGCAGACGTAGGGACCTTCAAGGGAACCAAGGACGACAAGGAGATAATCAGAAAGGTCGATGTCAGCGAACCGTTCTCAGCAGTAGTTTTCAAGACTATCGTTGACCCGTTCGTAGGCAAGCTGACTTTGTTTAAGGTCGTTTCAGGCAAGATAACAAAGGATACAGAGGTATTCAACTCTACCAAGGATAAAACTGAGAAGCTGGGCGGCTTGTTCCTTCTAAGAGGAAAGAACCAGCTTGAGGTTACTGAGATCCAGGCAGGGGACATTGGAGCGACGTCAAAGCTCAACTATACCCAGACAGGAGATACCCTTTGCGATAAGGGTAACCAAACACTTTACGATACGATAAGCTATCCGCAGCCCACACTTTTCATGGCAGTTGAGCCAAAGAACAAGGGCGACGAGGAAAAGATCGGTACATCCCTCAATAAGCTTATGGATGAGGATCCAACATTCGTCATTGAAAGAAATACAGAGACCAAGCAGCTTCTTATCGGCGGGCAGGGAAACATGCAGCTTGCTGTTATAGTCGACAAGCTTAAGCAAAACTTTGGGGTAGATGTACTTCTTAAGAGCCCTAAGATCGCATACAGAGAGACAATCAAGGGAACTGCTTCCGTTCAGGGCAAGCATAAGAAGCAATCAGGCGGAGCTGGTCAGTATGGAGACGTTCATATAAGGTTTGAGCCGTGCGAAGAAGAATTCGTTTTTGCTGAAGAGATCTTCGGAGGTTCTGTCCCAAGAAACTTCTGGCCTGCAGTTGAGAAGGGCTTGAGGGAATCGCTTGAGCATGGTATTCTTGCCGGATGTCCTGTAGTTAACGTTAAGGCTACATTGTTTGACGGTTCATATCATGACGTTGACTCCAACGAGATGGCGTTTAAATTGGCTGCTCAGCTTGCATTCAAGAAGGGTATGGAGGCTGCAAAGCCAGTTCTTCTGGAGCCGATCGTAAAGGTTGACATAGTTATCCCTGAAGCATACATGGGAGATGTTATGGGCGATATGAATAAAAGAAGGGGAAGGATCCTTGGAATGGAGCAGCAGGCTGACGGTTCACAAAAGATAACTGCCGAGGCACCTCATTCTGAGATGTTTGAGTATGCAATAGACTTAAGAGCCATGACTCAGGCAAGAGGAAGCTTCACAATGGAATTCACAAGGTACGAGGAAGTTCCTGCGATGATTGCAGAAAAGATCATAAACGAATACAAGGCTGAAAGAGAGAATCATTAATGTCTGTCTGCCCGGCTGATCAAATCAGTCGGGCTTTTATATGGTTTACAAAAGCTTATTGTGTGGTATAATTAAGTTGACAAGTAACAGGGAGGAATCCTCTCGTTGAACTGTCAAACGATAAAGGCAAACCTGGCGAAAGCCAGGGACGCAAAGCTATAGGGCCTGAAATGGCAGCCAGCTACCGAAAGGAGAGTTTAGTGTGCGGGGTAGATCTATTTGCCTTCTGTTGGTATTTGTCTTTTTATTTGGGTTTTCGACAAGCTCCTTTGGAGACGCATCATATGATATAATCGCATCTGGAAAAGGCACTGCAATGATAGAAAGTGCTCTGTATGGTCCGGATATGAGAATAATGGTTGAAAAGAGCGGCGAAAACTACGTTTATCCCCTGACAAGAGCAGGAGAAGCCATTCCATTGCAGCTGGGGGAAGGCTTATACACCATAAAGATACTAAAGAATATTGAAGGAAACAGATATCAGGTTATAGGTACTGAGAGTGTCCATTCCATTGGAGATCCTTCATATATTGAATCGGCACAGCCTGTTTACTGGAGCGGTTCCTTGAAGCTGACTGAGCTTTCAAACGCATTGAGGCTAAGTGAGAAGACTGACACTGAAAAGCTCAGTGCGGTGTATTCCTATATAACCGGAAACATTAGCTACGACTTTGATAAGATCAACACACTGAAAGCGGATTATATTCCTAATATAGACGATACAATCGATTCCGGGAAGGGTATATGTTACGACTACGCAGCTTTATTTGCAGGACTGATGCGTCTTAATGGTATCCCAACAAAGCTTGTGAAGGGCTATAGGATCGACCTTGCTGCGTATCACGCCTGGAACGAGGTCCTTATAGACGGTAAATGGCACTTGATAGATACAACCTACGATGCAGCCTATAAGAGTGCAGGCATAGAACGGGAAATGCTTCAGGATCCAGTCGATTATACAAAAACTAAAGAGTATTAAAATAACGCTGAATAAGCGTTATTTTTTAGGGTAAAAGACAAAGAAAGTCAAAGTCAGGAAGGAGTTGATCATATGGCTGGACTCAGCAACAACATTGAAAGCTTTATCAAGGAGCTGTTGGAGCAGGCTGACGGCATTATTGAGATACAGAGGAATGAACTGGCCAACTATTTTGATTGTGCACCATCTCAGATCAATTATGTTTTGAGTACGAGATTCAGCCCATATAAAGGATACTATATCGAGAGTAGAAGAGGCGGCGGTGGGTATATTAAGATAGTAAAAGTAAGGCTTCAGGATGACCTCAACATCAACAACATACTGAAGAACATCCTTGGAGATTCAATAACTGAGCATAAGGCTAATGAGATCATAACAGCACTTAATGAGGAAGGCATAATAAATAAGAAAGAGGCGGAAATTGTACGTGCTGCTATAAGCGATCGTGCATTCGACTGCGATGCAAGGAGCAAGAATGCCATAAGGGCTTCTGTCTTGAGGAATATACTACTGGTGCTTATAGATTAAATAAGGAGAATGGTCATGCTTTGCGAATCGTGTAAAAAAAGAGAAGCAAGAGTGCATTATACGGGAGTAATAAATGGATTAGTTGAGGAGCACCATCTTTGTGAGATATGTGCAGCAGGTATCCAGGACCAGATAGGAGGTAAATTTCCGCTTCACAAGCTTTTTGAGGGATTAGCAATAAATACCAGATGCCCCGAATGCGGGTTGAGCTATGAGAAGTTCAAGGCAACGGGCAAGCTTGGATGCGCAAAATGCTATGAGGCATTTGGAAATGAGCTTAAAGGCGTGATCAAGGGTATACATGGACACACTCAGCATAGGGGAAAGATGCCGAAAAGAGGTTTCCCGAGATTGAAGCTGAAAAAGGATATCGAGGAGCTGACCCGACAGCTGGAGCAGGCTGTCTCGGCTGAGGAGTATGAAAAAGCAGCTGTCATCAGAGATGAGATAAAGAGGGTCAGGGAACAGCTGGAGCTTAAGGACAGAGGTGAGAGCAATGACTAAGTGGCTTTCAGACGCCGATTACAATGATGTTGTTGTAAGCACCAGAATAAGGGTAGCAAGGAACCTTAGGGAGCATCCATTTCCAATATATGCCGACCAGCAGGAGGCAAGAAAGGTTCTTGAAATAGTGAGGGATGCTATCGACAGCTCCTTTGAGGAGGGCAGCTACAGGCATTTTGAAATGTCGTCCCTGGAACCCAGAGAAAGAATGAGACTTATGGAGGAGCATCTGATCAGCCCCGTATTGGTAGAGCAGTCTGAGAAGAGTGGTTTTTCCGTAAGAGAAGATGAGAAGGTAACGATAATGGTCAACGAGGAGGATCACATAAGGCTTCAGACTCTTTTGCCGGGCTTGGCTCTTGCTGAAGGGTGGGGGCTTTGCTCCCAGGTTGACGACGCTCTTGAGGATAAACTGGATTATGCCTTTGATGGAGAATACGGATATCTGACGGCTTGTCCCACAAATACCGGAACAGGACTGAGAGCATCTGTAATGCTCCATATGCCTGCTGTATCCATAACAGGACACATCGGGGGAATAATAGATGCTTTGAAGAAGATAGGTCTTACCATAAGAGGGATATATGGCGAGGGTACTGAGGCTGTAGGCCACCTGTATCAGGTTTCCAATCAACTCACCCTTGGTGAGACTGAGGAGGAGATTCTGGAGAAGCTTGAGCGTGTGGTCCATCAGCTTATCACGAGAGAAAGGAATACGAGGCTGTTCCTGCTTGATAAAAAGAATCTGGAGTTTCAGGACAGAGTTTACAGGGCTCTTGGTGCATTGCGATATGCAAGGACCATCTCCTCCCGTGAGGCTATGGAGCTAATATCTGTGATCAAGCTTGGGTGTGATGTATCTTTGCTGGAGGGCTATAACGGCAGCGATTTGATAAGGGAAATGATAGAGATAAAGGCAGGAAGCATACAGAGCGGCTACGGAAGAGCGATGAGCCAGGCTGAAAGAGACATGCTCAGGGCTGAGCTGCTTAGAGAATACTTTAATTAGTGGAGGTAACGTATGGGAATGTTTGGAAGATTTACAGAGAGAGCTCAAAAATCAATAATGCTTGCTCAGGAGGAAGCTAAGAAATTCAATCACAACTATGTGGGAACTGAGCACCTGCTATTGGGACTTATGGCTGAGGAGCAGGGTATTGCTGCAGTAACCCTTAAGGAAATGGGAGTGACTCTTGAAAAGGCAAGGAAAGAGGTTTACGATATCGTCGGAATGGGCCCTGAAAGCGTTGAGATTGTAGGGATGACTCCAAGAACAAAGAAAATATTTGAGCTGGCGTTCGGCGAGGCCAGGAACTTCGGGCACAATTATGTAAGCACAGAGCATCTTCTTCTGGGTCTTATAGCTGAAGGTGAGGGCATAGCTACTGCTATACTTAAGAGGCTTGGAGTAGACCCCGCAAAGCTTGCCCAGGAGGTAGCCAAGAGGATGACTGAGACTACAGCAAAGCAGCAAACCCCGAACAATGAGAAAAAACAGGCGACAAACCTTGAAAAATACAGCATAGATCTCAATAAGATGGCTCAAAATGGAGAGATCGACCCGGTAATAGGAAGAACCAGGGAAATCGAAAGAGTCATTCAGGTCCTTAGCAGAAGGACAAAGAATAATCCTGTGCTCATAGGTGAGCCCGGAGTTGGAAAGACAGCGATCGCTGAAGGCTTAGCCCAGAAGATCGTGGAGGGGGATGTGCCTGAGATAATCAAAGACAAGAGGATAGTGACCCTTGATCTTCCTGGGATGGTAGCAGGAGCGAAGTACAGGGGCGAATTTGAGGAAAGACTGAAATCAGTTATGAAGGAGCTCAAGGAACAGGGAGATGTAATCCTATTTATTGACGAGATGCATACCATAGTCGGAGCTGGGGCAGCTGAAGGAGCTATCGATGCATCCAATATACTGAAGCCCACTCTTGCAAGAGGAGAGCTCCAGATAGTTGGGGCAACTACAATCGATGAGTACAGAAAGCATATTGAAAAGGATTCAGCCCTGGAAAGAAGGCTTCAGCCAATAATAGTTGAAGAGCCCTCGGTAAGCGACACCATAAAGATACTACAGGGCCTGAGAGACAGGTATGAGGCACACCACGGCGTAAAAATAACGGATGACGCTCTGGAAGCGGCGGCAGAGCTTTCCCACAGATACATTACAGACAGATTTCTTCCTGACAAGGCCATAGACCTAATAGATGAGGCTGCCTCAAAGCTGAGGGTAAATAACTACGTCGCACCGACAGAGCTAAAGAAGCTTGAGGAGAGACTGGAGGAGCTGCAGCACGAAAAGGACGAAGCAATAAACACTCAGAACTTTGAAAAGGCGGCAAGGATAAGGGATGAAGAGAAAACCACCAAGGAGATGATTGAGAAAAATAAGCTGAAGTGGCAAAGACTTAAGCAGGAGACAAGTCTTGTCATCGGGTATGATCAGGTAGCTGAGATTGTTTCAAGCTGGACGGGAGTGCCTGTCAGCAGGATGACAACTGAGGAAAGCGAAAGGCTGCTGAAGCTGGAAGAGCTGCTCCACAAGAAGGTCGTTGGTCAGGAGCAGGCGGTCAGGTCTATATCTGCAGCTGTCAGAAGAGCGAGGGTAGGACTTAAGGATCCGAAAAAACCGATTGGAAGCTTTATCTTCGTTGGACCTACGGGAGTTGGAAAGACTTATCTTGCCAAGGCACTTGCGGAGGCTTTGTTCGGTGATGAGGACGCCATGATAAGGATAGATATGAGCGAGTACATGGAGAAGCACTCCGTTTCAAGACTTGTTGGTTCTCCTCCCGGATACGTAGGCTACGACGAAGGAGGTCAGCTGACTGAGGCTGTAAGGAGAAAGCCATATTCTGTGATACTGTTTGATGAAATAGAGAAAGCTCATCCCGATGTATTCAACATGCTGCTCCAGATACTTGATGATGGAAGACTTACTGATTCCAAGGGGAAAACAGTGGATTTCAAGAACACTGTAATAATAATGACCTCCAATGCCGGAGCCACATCTCTCAAGAAGCAGAATGTGCTCGGATTTGCTGCAACCTCCGATGCCGAGGTGGAGGAATACGAGAGAATGAAGGGAATAATCACCGAGGAGCTTAAGGGGACCTTCAGACCTGAGTTTCTCAACAGGCTGGATGAGGTCATCGTATTCCATAGTCTGAAGGAAGAACAGATAATGGAAATAGTGGAGATAATGGTGAAGGATCTGGAAACCAGGATGAGCAAGGTAGGGGTCAATATTTCAATATCGGATGAGACGAAGAAATATATCGCCAAGCAGGGCTTTGATTCTGTATTTGGAGCCAGACCTCTTGAGAGAACCATCAGAAAGATGATCGAGGATCAGCTGGCAGAGGAGATATTAAAGGGAAGCGTTTCAAGAGATGAGGAAATTGTGGCAGACTACGACGGGGAGAAGCTTAAGTTTACAAAGAGACAACATTGATCGGAGAGTGAATGCCTTTGGCTAAGACCGTTAAAATCAATAGATGCAAGGTATGTGGATATGAGATGGTTGGATACATGGGGAAGTGCCCTGAATGCGGTGCCTTTGGATCCTTTGAGGAGCTTTCAAGGTCACCGGAGGGCCCAACCTCAGAACGGAGGCCAAGGGCTGATATAACAAGACTAAAGCAGATAAAGACCTCCAACAGCGAGCGGATCAAAACCTCTTTGGAGGAGTTCGACAGGGTCATGGGCGGAGGCATAGTCAGGGATTCCATTACTATACTGACCGCAAAGCCCGGGGCAGGGAAATCGACACTTCTCCTTCAGGTGGCAAATGACCTTGCGGCAAAGGGCATAAAGGCACTATATGCAACAGGGGAGGAATCAACCTCGCAGGTAAAGGCAAGAGCTGACAGGATACTGAAAAATATAAGCGACGATCTGTTTATTGTATCTGACAACAGCATGGATTCAGTACTCGGGGTCATAGACCAGGTAGATCCTGACTTTGTGATAGTCGACAGCATCCAAACCTTCGTGCTGGAATCATTTCCCGGTTCAAGAGCCGGGTCGCCGACACAGACGATGGAATGTGCCTATGAGCTTGTCAAGGTAGCTAAAAGCTCAAATAAGCCGAGGATGATTTTCGTGGTGGGGCAGATGACCAAGGAGGATGAGCTGGCTGGAGTAAGAGCTCTGGAGCATCTTGTTGATACAGTGCTTGTGATTGAGGGAGACACCAGCGAGGAGCTGAGGACTCTTTTTTCAACCAAGAACAGGTATGGATCTACAGGGGAGATGGGTTTTTTCAATATGACAGAGGAAGGCTTGCTTTCAATAGACAACCCGTCTGAGTACTTTATGACAAGGAGAAGTGAAGGCAGCCAGGTGTCAGGGAGTGCTCTTACTGTAGTAAAGGAAGGAACGAGGCCAATAATTCTTGAGGTCGAATCACTTGTTTCTCACTCCTTTACACCTTATCCCTCGAGGATCGGGGAAGCGCTTAAGAGAGAACAGCTTAATACACTGATATCCATTTTGGAACAAAGGGGAGGAATGCCTCTCTATGACAAGAATGTCGTTATAAAGACGACAGGCGGGATAAAATTAAAGGAGCAATCTTCTAACCTGGCAGTGATCATGAGTATCGTCTCATCGGTGAAAGGGCAGGCAATTCCCTCGGGGACTGTATTTCTGGCCGATGTAGGCCTGACGGGCGAGATAAAAAAGATCCCATCACTGGATGGAAGACTTAGAGAGGCTGATCGCATGGGTATGACAACTGCATTCGTTCCCTTTGATGCCTCTGTGAAATCCAAGTTTGAGAATCTAAGTGTAAAGAGAGTCAGAAATCTGAAGGAAGTAATAAATACCACGCTAAAATAAAACGCAAGAGGCTTGACCTCTTGCGTTATTTCATTCCGTATATTCCCAGGGTTTTAGTTCTGTCCAGTTCCTTAGCGATAGTTCCTGAAAGATCAAAGTCCAGGGTGTTGGCCAATGAAGCCAGGAAGAACATATATGCTCCTATTTCCTGCTCCAGTATCTCCTTGCAGTTCGGGCATATCTCGCCAACAATATGTGAGTCCATCTTACCCAGCATATCGTTAAGCGAGGTCGAATTAAAGTCCTGCTTTTTTGCATTGATCTCTATACAGCCGCAGAAGGTAACGGATTTGGCGATTGCCCTGTTGATTCTGGCATTGTATTCATCCAGCTTGGTCATGATGTCCAGTATACTTCTGTGTCTGACCAATACCTCGGCCGCCTGCTCCTGCAATTCAGTTATCAGTCTTGCTTCGTTGTTACCCATATCCATCCTACCTCCTCTTTTTTCAGCCTCAGCTTAATTATACTTTTCCATTCCTTGCATTGTCAAACCCTTAATGATCTGCTCTATCCAACTACAGGTTTGGATGTGTATAAGCGGTGAAAAAATAGTATTGACACTGTGAAATGTTCTGTGATAATATATTAGCTTTACATAATCGCCACCTTGCGCTATAATTTAAAAGTAAAGTTATTTGAGGAGGGGATCACATGTTTCAAATTGGAGATAGGATAGTGTATCCAATGCATGGAGCAGGGATAATTGAAGATATTGAGATAAAGGAAATACTTGGCGAAAGACGTGAATATTTCATAATTCGTATGCCGATAGGTGACATGAAGGTCATGGTACCGGTTTCTAATGTTGATGATGTGGGAGTCAGATATATTATTGATAAGGAAGAAATCGAAGGTGTTATGGATATCCTTAAAGGACGCAGAAGCACCATGCCTCAGAATTGGAACAGACGCTACAGGATGAACATGGACAGGATCAAAACCGGAGACATAGAGGAGATAGCTGCTGTAGTAAGAAATTTAACCATACTTGACGATAAGAAGGGATTGTCAACTGGTGAAAGAAAAATGCTGGGCAATGCAAGACAGATGCTTTTAAGTGAACTTGTTCTGGCATCCGGAACGGCTATGACTGAAGTCGAGAAGCTGGTCCATGATGCAATCATGGAATCAGAGAACATAGATGAATAAATTTTATGGTAATTGTACTGAAAACGAAGTATAATAATATGTGTTGTTTATTGGAGGTGAGTGTATGGTCAAAAGGATTTTAAGAATATTGATTGGATTATTTGGAATGCTGATAGGATATCTGGCTTACAATCTTATCCGGGAATTTCAGCTATTCAATCTTACAGGAGCAACTGAGTTTGCCGTGATCCTACTATTTATTTTTACCTTTGGAATTATATTTTTTATTTTTTCTTCCTGGATCATGAAAAAAGGGCAAAACATAGCTAGGCTGATAGAAACGGAGATTCAGAAATTCTCGATTCAGAACATAGCTCTGGGAGCTATTGGACTGATCATAGGGCTTGTCATAGCATATCTTCTGAGTCAGCCCCTATACAGGATCAGCATCCCTTATGTGGGAGTCATAGCATCTATAGTTCTCTACGGATTATTCGGTTATCTTGGAATAAAGATACCGACCAAGAATATAGATGATATTTCCAATACTCTGGGGAATTTTGCAGGTAATGTGGCAAGCGGAAGAAAAAGCTCAAAGGACAAGGCAAAGGCTGGCAGATCCTGTCCAAAGATACTTGACACAAGCGTAATAATCGACGGCAGGATAGCAGACATAGTCAAGACTGGCTTTATAGAAGGACCTCTGGTAATACCGGAATTCGTACTGGCAGAGCTTCAGCATATCGCAGATTCATCTGACGGACTTAAGAGAAACAGAGGAAGAAGAGGTCTTGATATTCTGAACAGGATCCAAAACGAACTGGATACTGAAATCATAATCCACGACAAGAAATTTGACGATATCGCCGAGGTGGACTCTAAGCTTCTAAAGCTGACTCAAATGCTAAAGGGCAAGATAATCACCAACGACTATAACCTGAATAAGGTTGCCGAGGTTCAGAGAATAGAAGTCCTCAATATCAATGAGCTTGCAAATGCAGTGAAGCCGGTGGTTCTCCCTGGTGAGGAAATGGTAGTACAGGTTGTTAAGGATGGAAAGGAATCCGGTCAGGGTCTTGCATATCTTGACGATGGTACAATGATCGTAGTAGAGAGCGGGAAAAGGTATATTGGTGAAACCATTGATGTAATAGTTACATCTGTACTTCAAACATCTGCAGGCAGAATGATCTTCGCAAAGCCAAAGGTTTTGTATGACAAAGTAGTCTAAGGCTATTACCTTATCAGTATACGGGGTGAAGGAATGTATAAGGGTAATTACGTATCGGTAATAATAGCAGCTGCTGGAATGAGCAACAGGATGGGAAGCAAGATAAACAAGCAATTTATAGTAATAGACAACAAGCCCATACTGGCTCATACCATTGAAAAGTTTGAGCAGTGCAGATATATAGATGAGATAATCGTGGTAACAAAGGAGAATGAGGTTGATTACTGCCGCAAGGAGATCGTAAGAAGGTATGGCTTCAAGAAGGTCTCAAACATTATCAAGGGTGGCAAGGAAAGACAGGATTCTGTATACAATGGGATCATGGCTCTGAATGAGAAGGCGGATATAGTACTGACGCACGATGGTGCACGTCCATTTGTAAGACAGGAATCCATCCTAAAGGGGATAAAGGGTGCCTATGAGCTTGGAGCCTGTGTTATCGGCGTTCCCCTGAAGGATACTATAAAGGTAGTTGATGACAGCGATATTGTGCACCATACTCCGAAGAGGTCACTGCTGTGGGCAGCTCAGACTCCACAATGCTTTAAGACAAAGCTTTTGAAGGAGGGCTATGAGTATGCCTTCTCAGAGGGCATACTTGGAACTGATGACAGCTCTCTTGTTGAGAAGAAAGGCTACCCTGTAACGATGCTTATGGGGAGCTACGATAATATAAAGATCACCACGCCGGAGGATCTGGTAGTTGCAGAGCTTATAGCTGCGGGCAAATATACCGGTGCAATAAATTCTGAAAGCCTATAGGAGGAGTAAATGAGGATAGGTATAGGATACGACGTGCATCAGCTGGTTGAGGGTAGAAAGCTTATTCTGGGCGGAGTTGAGATCGAGCACGAGAAGGGCTTATTGGGACACTCGGATGCGGATGTCCTGGTCCACAGCCTGATGGATGCAATATTGGGTGCGATGGCTGAGGGTGACATCGGGAAGCATTTCCCCGACACTGACCAAAGCTATAAGGATATATCAAGCCTTATTCTCCTTGGAAGAGTAAAGGATATAATGCGCTCCAGGGGATACAGATTGGTGAATGCCGATTGTGTCGTAGCTGCGCAAAGGCCAAAGCTTGCACCTCATATTGACAAGATGAGGGTAAATATTGCTGAAGTGCTTGAAACCTCGCCTGATAACATAGGTATCAAAGCCACCACCACCGAGTGGCTCGGATTTGAGGGAAGAGAGGAAGGTATATCAGCTCAGGCAGTTTGCCTGATAGAAAAAATGGATTGACAACAAAGGTTCATTTGTGTAAACTAATCAATATTGACGAAGAAGGGGAATAGTAGCGGTTTTCATGGTCTAAGAGAGGAGATCCGAGGCTGAAAAGAT
The DNA here is from genome assembly GCF_004101785.1 of Gudongella oleilytica. Lineage (NCBI taxonomy): Bacteria > Bacillati > Bacillota > Tissierellia > Tissierellales > Tissierellaceae > Gudongella > Gudongella oleilytica. The sequence goes on along the minus strand of NZ_CP035130.1, from coordinate 1,853,528 downwards.
CTCTGGCCCGCTGTATCGCAAACCCGTCCCGGAGTATCTGGAGCACCAGACGCAAGGCAGCGTTATAGCCATAAAGTGAACCAATGTGGTTTATAAGAGTGGTACCGCGGAATCGACCCTTCGTCTCTTGCTGAGACGAGGGGTTTTTGTAAGCTTAAAACTATACCAACGAGGTGAATCGAATGAGAATGTCAAAGATGTATATGCCAACCCTTAGAGAGGTGCCTTCAGAGGCCGAAATACCAAGTCATCAGCTGCTCCTTAGGGCAGGCATGATAAGAAAGCTTGTAAGCGGAGTGTATTCCTATCTGCCATTGGGCTACAGGACCATCAGAAAGGTGGAGCAGGTTGTAAGAGAGGAAATGGACAGAGCAGGCTCCCAGGAGCTCCTAATGTCTGCTATCCAGCCAAGAGAGCTTTGGGAGGCATCTGGAAGATGGGCAAATTTCGGACCTGAGATGTGGAGACTGAAGGACAGGAACGACAGAGAGTTTTGTCTGGGGCCTACACATGAGGAATACTTTACTGATCTTGTAAAGGATGAAATCAGATCCTACAAGCAGCTGCCCTTGAATCTTTATCAGATCCAGACGAAGTACAGGGATGAAAAAAGGCCAAGATTCGGTCTAATGAGGTGTCGTGAGTTCATAATGAAGGATGCCTACAGCTTTGACATTGATGATGACGGCATGAGGGAAGCATATCAAAAGATGTGGGACGCCTATGATGCAATCTTTACAAGATTAAAGCTGGATTACAAGGTGGTTCAGGGAGACACTGGTGCCATGGGCGGGAAGATATCCCACGAATTCATGGCCATGAGTGACGTTGGAGAGGGAGTTGTCGCCTATTGCGATCATTGCGACTTTGCGGCTACGGATGAAAAGTCTGCAGTGGTTTACAAAACTCGGGAACACAGCAGGGAACAACTTCAGATGGAAAGAGTCAAGACACCTGAGGTAAAGACTATAGACGCGCTTGTGGAATTTTTTGGAACTGAGAAATACGTGTTTGGTAAGTCGCTTGTATACTCAGTGCAGGGCAATCCTGTAGTTGTTATGGTACCTGGAGACAGAGAGCTTAATGAGACAAAGCTGGCGAATTTCCTTGGAGCTGCAGGACATGAGATTGAAATGGCTGACGAGGATATGATAATAGCAATAACTGGAGCGAACAAAGGTTTTACAGGCCCTGTTGGATTAAAGGAGGGTACAAGACTCATTGTTGACAAGAGAGTGACCGAAATAGCCAATCTTGTGGTCGGAGGCAATGAAACCGACTACCATTTGAAGAACGTGAACTTCGGAAGAGATTTTACCGGAGAGGTTGCGGATGATCTTCTGATGGTGGTTGAAGGGGACAGCTGCCCCGTCTGCGGAGAACCACTTAGGCTGGCAAGAGGGATAGAGGTAGGGAACATATTCCAGTTGGGTACCAAGTACAGCACAAGTCTTGGGGCAACCTTCCTTGATGTGAATGGCAAGGAAAAACCCTTTGTTATGGGAAGCTACGGAGTTGGAATCTCAAGGACTGTTGCTGCGATAGTTGAGCAATACCATGACGAGAAGGGTATCAACTGGCCGCTTGTTGCCGCTCCTTACCATGCGATCATAACCGTAGTAAACTCCAGAAATGAGGAGCAAGCCGAGCTTGGAGAAAAACTTTACTCAATGCTGACGTCGTTTGGTGTTGAAACGCTTCTCGACGACAGGAACGAGAGAGTGGGGGTCAAGTTCAACGACAGAGATCTTATCGGTGTGCCTGTACAAATAACTGTTGGCAAGAAAGCAGCAGAGGGAGTAATCGAATTTTCTCTTAGAAGCAGTGACAACAAGGAAGAAATCACTGTTGATAAGTTGAAGGGCAGAATTGAAGGAGTATTTGCAGAAGCAGGACTAAAGTTATAAAATCAAGAGTAGATTTATAGATGATTATCAGGAGGTGCAGTAAATGAGTGAGATCAGAGTGAGATTTGCCCCCAGCCCTACCGGATATCTTCATATCGGTGGACTCAGGACAGCTCTTTACAATTATCTGTTTGCCAAAAGAAATGGCGGCAAATTTGTATTAAGGATAGAGGATACTGACCAGACCAGGTTTGTTGAAGGAGCTATAGAGAATCTTATCCATTCTCTGGAATGGGCTGGAATAAAGTACGATGAAGGAGTGTTCATTGAGGATGGACATATTGTGGAAAGAGGAGAATACGGTCCATATGTCCAGTCAAAAAGACTTCCAATCTACAGGAAGTATGTCGATGAGCTTCTTGAAAAAGGACACGCCTACTACTGCTTCTGCTCAAAGGACAGGCTGGAGGCGGTAAGGGAAGAGCAGAAAATCAAGGGCATGGTACCAAAGTACGACGGCTTCTGCAGGAATATTCCTCTTGAGGATGCAAGGAAGAGAGTAGCGGCAGGGGAGGAGCACGTCGTAAGACTGAAGCTCCCTTACAACAGGGACATACACTTCCATGATTTAGTGAGAGGCGACATAACCATTAACACCAATGACATAGACGATCAGGTTCTATTGAAATCAGACGGGTACCCGACATACCATATGGCTGTAGTAGTCGATGACCAGCTGATGGGGATAACCCATATAGTAAGGGGCGAGGAGTGGCTGCCTTCAACTCCCAAGCATATTTATCTTTACGAGGCCTTCGGATGGGAAAAACCGACCTATGTTCACCTGCCTACTGTCCTTAATAAGGAAAGGAAGAAACTGTCAAAGAGACACGGAGATGTTTCTGTGGATGACTTCAGAACTAAGGGCTACCTGCCTGAAGGGCTTGTGAATTACCTTGCATTGGTTGGCTGGAGTCCTGAGGACAATGAGGAGATCCTTTCCATGGAGGATATGGTCGAAAGATTTTCCTTCGAAAGAGTATCCAAGACCGGCGGGATATTTGACAAGGATAAGCTGGATTGGGTCAACGGACACTATATAAGGAGCAAGTCCGTAGAGGAGATCAGCGCACTAAGTGTTCCGTATCTTGTTGAAGCTGGATTTATAGATGATGTGTTCGTCAATGAAAATGAAGAATGGCTGAATATCCTTATAGACACCGTACGGGAAGGGATGTCTACACTTTCGGAATTGCCTGAGAAGGTGGATTTCATATTCAAGGATAAGCTTCAAATAGAGGAGGAGGCTTATGCAGAGCATCTTGAAAATGAAAATGCCAAGGTCCTTATGCAGGCTATCAAGGCTGAGCTTGAAAAGATAGATATGATCGATATGGAATATGCCAAGGGCTTTATGAAGCTAATTCAGGGGGCGACAGGCATTAAGGGGAAAAACCTCTTCATGCCTGTAAGGGTAGCTCTCACTGGAAGCGTTCATGGTCCTGAGCTTGTCAATGTGCTGTACCTTCTTGGCAAAGACAGGATAATATCAAGGGCAGACGCCATACTCAACAGGTAGGCGCCTATTGAAATAAGCATCTCAATCGTGTAGAATGGATTTGATAGCAGGAGATGCTTTAACAACGAATACTTAAAAATCGTCTCCGTAATCAGAGACGATTTTTGCATTAAATAAGATCAGGAGGTAAGCATATGAAGCTGTACAATTCACTAACCAGAAGAAAAGAAGAATTCGTGCCTGTGGTAGAAGGTCAGGTATCCATGTACAATTGCGGACCTACTGTCTATAACTTTATCCATGTTGGGAATGCAAGACCGCTGGTTGTATTCGACACATTGCGAAGGTTTTTCATATACAGAGGCTACGACGTTAAATTCGTAGTCAACTTTACGGATATCGATGACAAGCTGATCAATAAGGCCAATGAGGAGAATATAACCGTCAAGGAGGTAGCAGACAGATATATAGCTGCCTTTAAGGAGGACGCACAGGGACTAAATATCTACGATTACAATACCGTGCATCCAAAAGCAACTGACTACATCTCCCAAATGGTCCAGTTTATCGCTGAGCTGGAGAAAAAGGGTGCCGCCTATGCAGTAGACGGCAATGTTTACTTCAGCATAGAAAGCGCAAAGGATTATGGAAAGCTTAGCAAAAAAAACATTGATGAGCTGCAAAGCGGTGCCAGGATCGAGGTAAATGAGGACAAGAGAAATCCTCTGGATTTTGTTCTGTGGAAGAAGGAAAAGCCCGGCGAGCCATCATGGGACAGCCCGTGGGGCAAGGGAAGACCAGGCTGGCATATTGAGTGCTCGGTTATGGCAAAGGCGCTGTTGGGCGAGACGATCGACATCCATTCAGGCGGAGAGGATCTTCAGTTTCCTCACCACGAGAACGAGATCGCCCAGTCGGAGACGCTTTCAGGAAAGCCATTTGCCAACTATTGGCTTCACAACGGGATGCTTTTTGTTGACAATCAGAAGATGTCCAAATCCCTTGGGAATTTCTTTACAATAAAGGAGATCCACCAGGAATACGACCTTGAGGTTTTAAGATTCTTCCTGCTTTCAGCACATTACAGATCACCGATAAATTTCAGCAGAGAGGTTATGGATCAGAATAAGAATGGCCTTGAGAGACTTTACAATGCAAAGAAGCACCTGGAATATTGCCTTGAAAGAGCAGGTAAGGAAGATTCGGAACTTGATAAGGAGTTCGCTTTAAAAGTGGATTCATTCAGAGACAGCTTTATTGCCAGCATGGAGGATGACCTTAATACTGCAGATGCTGTCGCTTCGGTATTTGACCTTGTGAAGTTCACAAATTCAGAGGTTGACGAGACCACAGGCTATAAGGAGACTGAGTACGCTCTGAATACCCTCATGGAGCTGGCAAAGGTCCTTGGGATACTGTCAAAGCAGGATGAGCTTCCCGATGATGAGATCATAAAGCTTATCGAGGAGAGAACGGCAGCCAGGGCAAACAAGGATTTTAAGAAATCGGATGAGATCAGGGATATCCTTAAGGAGAGAGGCATAATCCTTGAGGATACAAAAGATGGTGTAAAATGGAAAAGAGCATAGAGCTTGATGATTTGAACATATTCAGACGAATGAACCAGTCACTTAGCAGAGAGGATGTGGAGATGCTTTCACCCCTTCAGCTGGCTTATATCGGAGATGCAGTCTACGAGCTATTTGTTAGAACTGTTATCCTTAACAGGGATCAAAACGCAAAGCTTCTCCATAAAAAGGCTACTGGCTACGTCAGTGCAGCCTCACAGGCAGAGTTGGTCCACAGCCTCGACGATAAGCTGGACAACAGAGAGAGAGAGATGGTCAGGAAGGGCAGGAATGCAAAGACCAACACTTCGCCAAAAAACGCTGAGTTGATCGATTATAAATATGCCACAGGCTTCGAGTGTCTCATGGGCTATCTCTACCTTTCAGGGAGAGATGAGAGGCTGATGGAGCTGTTTGAAGACATTAAGAAGATCAAAGGATAGGAGGAGGCCCCATGAAGGTACAGTTGCTAAGATATACTCCTGATGGCGAGAAGCTTGTAGCCTCTGCTGCAAAGCTGTGCTACTCTCCGGTGGGAATCGATGAGATAGAGCAGGGACAGGATGAGGAGAGAGTCCATAACTTTCTTGACCTTTTAATGGACCTGGGACACGAAAGCCCCATAGAGCATGTGAGCTTCACATTTGGAATAGAGGGGGTTTCCAGGACCCTTACCCATCAGCTGGTAAGACACAGGATAGCCAGTTATTCCCAGCAATCACAAAGATATGTACGACTTGATCAGTTTGAATACATCATCCCCCCAAGCATAGAAAAAAATCCTGAAGCCAGGGAGCTGTTCATAAAGACAATGGAGGCTGACCAGGCAGCATATGATAAGCTTGTTGAAGTGCTCTTTGCGGAGCATTATGATGCTTACCTTGCTCAGGGCAGAAAGGAAAAGGACGCCAAGCAAAGAGCTGAAAAGGATGCCATCGAGGATGCGAGATATGTTTTTCCCAATGCCTGCGAGACGAAGATAGTAGTTACTATGAATGCAAGGAGCCTCTTAAACTTCTTTGCGTTAAGAACCTGCAACAGAGCACAGTGGGAGATAAGAAGACTTGGGATTGAGATGCTCAGAGAGGTAAAGAAGGTGTATCCTACCCTGTTTAAGAATGCGGGCCCAGGCTGTGTGAACGGCCCATGTCCTGAGGGAGCCATGACCTGTGGCAAAATAGTGGAAGTAAGAGAATTTTTTGAAGATATGAATAGAGAGGCTCAAAGATAGCCTTTGGAGGAGAATAATATATGAATGAAATGTATGTTGCAGGCAGGAATCCCGTACTTGAGCTTTTGAAATCAGAGAAGCAGATAGACAAGCTTTATGTTCTTAAGGGAGAACTGAAGGGCTCGATAACAAAGATCATTGGCATCGCTAAGGACAGGAAGATAGTAGTCCAGCAGGTGGACAAGAAAAAATTGGATTCAATGGCTCAGGGGAACGCACACCAGGGGGTAGTGGCTCTTGTCACAGGGTTTGTATATTCGTCTGTGGATGAGATACTGTCTAAAGCAAAGGCAAGGGGAGAAAAGCCCTTTGTAGTTGTACTGGACGGGGTCGAGGACACTCATAATCTGGGAGCTATCATAAGAACTGCTGAGTGCGCTGGAGTTCATGGAGTAATAATCCCCAAGAGAAGATCGGCAATGGTAAATCAGACTGTATACAAAAGCTCTGCAGGAGCGGTTGAGCATATGAAGATTGCCCAGGTCAACAATATAGTTCAGACGATGGATGAGCTGAAGGCAAAGGGACTATGGCTCTACGGTGCCGATGCTGAGGCTGAGAAGTCCTACTCGGATACTGAGATGACCGGCTCAATAGGAATTGTCATCGGTGGCGAGGGCAAGGGTCTCTCAAGGTTGGTCAAGGATAAGTGCGATGTTCTTGTGAGCATTCCAATGAAGGGGAAAATATCCTCGTTGAACGCATCCAATGCGGCTTCCATTTTGATCTATGAGGCAGTGAGACAATCTCATGGCAGGGAATAGCAAGAACAGTGAGATGCTTGTAGTTGACGGCTACAACATCATAAATTCCTGGGACAGACTTAAAGAAGTTGCAGCGGTCGACTTTGAGCAGGCAAGGCTTGAGCTATTGGAGATACTCTCTGAGTACCACCATTATTCTGGAATAGAAACCATTGTAGTTTTCGATGCTCACCTGGTAAAGGGAAGCATACGTAAGGAAGAGGAGTACAAAGGCATAACGGTTGTTTATACAAAGGAAAATGAGCTTGCAGACCATTATATCGAGAAAATGCTCGATGAGCTTGGACGAATAAAAAGGATAAGAGTCGCAACCTCGGACAGAACGGAGCAGGAGATAATACTTTCCCGGGGCGGGACCAGACTTTCTGCCAGAGAGCTGGAGGCAGAGATCGATGACGAGATGAGGCTTGTTGCAAAAAAAAGGAAAAAGATAAATATGAAGAACGATATCCAATTGGGCAGACTCGCTGACAGAGTCCACCACAAGCTGAAAGATTGGGATAAATAGTTATTATGACTTGATTGCTGGAGGAGTGGAAATGAGCATTGACAGAACAGTATCCGAACCACAGGAGAATCTGGATACAAAGACAGACGAACAAATCGTTGCCATAGCAAATGATGGCAGCATTTCTGCGCTTGAGCACCTCATATACAAGTACAAGGATTTCGTGAAGATCAAGGCACACTCCTATTATATTGTAGGAGCTGACAGGGATGACATCGTGCAGGAGGGTATGATAGGACTCTACAAGGCTATCCGAACCTATGACATGGATAAGGCATCATCTTTTAAGAGCTTTGCGGATATTTGCATTACAAGACAAATGATCACGGCGATCAAATCGGCAACAAGACAAAAGCATATACCCTTGAATACCTACGTCTCCCTTAGCAAGCCAGCCTATGGCGAGGGGAGTTCAAGTGCTATGGAGACTGTAGGCTCAGGCAGGTCGACCGATCCCATGGAGCTTATAATTGGAAAGGAATCGATGGACAGCATTGAGCAAAAGCTGTTTGGACTATTGACTTCACTTGAAAGGGAGGTACTCCAATCCTATGTGGAGGGCAGAAGCTATGAGGAGATAGCGACGAACTTGAACCGTAGGGTAAAGAGCATCGACAACGCGCTTCAAAGGGTAAAAAGGAAAATCGAAAGATACCTTATAATTGGAGAATGAGTATTGACAAGGCTATGGTTCAATAGTAAAATAACATACTGTAAGCCCACGTAGCTCAGGAGGTAGAGCACTTGCATGGTAAGCAAGAGGTCACCGGTTCAAGTCCGGTCGTGGGCTCCATATAAAATTAGAAACACCCGGATAAGTTTTCTTAGGAAGAATATTATTAAGGGAGGATCAAGAAATGGGTAAGCAAAAATTTGAAAGAACGAAACCCCACGTTAACGTAGGAACAATAGGCCACGTTGACCACGGTAAAACCACACTGACAGCAGCGATAACATTAGTGTTGAACAAGAGATTCGGAACAGGTGAATTCATCGACTACGCACATATAGACAAGGCACCTGAGGAGAGAGAAAGAGGAATCACCATATCTACATCCCACGTAGAGTATGAGACAGCAAACAGACACTACGCACACGTAGACTGCCCAGGCCATGCTGACTATGTAAAGAACATGATCACCGGAGCAGCACAGATGGACGGAGCAATCCTTGTAGTATCGGCAGCAGACGGCCCAATGCCACAAACAAGAGAGCACATCCTACTGTCAAGGCAGGTAGGAGTACCTAAGATAGTAGTATTCCTTAACAAGGAAGACATGGTAGACGACCCTGAGCTAATCGAGCTTGTAGAGATGGAAGTAAGAGAGCTTCTGACAGAGTACGAATTCGATGGCGACAACACACCGATCGTAGCAGGATCAGCATTGAAGGCACTTGAGGATCCAATGGGACCATGGGGAGACAAGATAGTTAAGCTAATGGAAGAAGTAGACACATACATTCCACAGCCACAAAGAGAGATAGACAAGCCATTCCTGATGCCAGTAGAGGACGTATTTTCAATCACAGGAAGAGGAACAGTAGCAACAGGCAGAGTAGAAAGAGGAGTAGTAAAGACCGGCGACAACGTAGAGATAGTAGGTCTAACAGAAGAGTCCAGAACAGTAGTAGTAACCGGAGTAGAGATGTTCAGGAAGCTTCTTGACGAGGCACAGGCAGGAGACAACATAGGGGTGCTTCTAAGAGGAGTACAAAGAACTGAGATCGAAAGAGGCCAGGTACTTGCAAAGCCGAAGTCAATAAAGCCCCATACAAAGTTTGACTCAGAGGTATTCGTACTGAGCAAGGAAGAGGGCGGAAGACATACCCCATTCTTCAACGGCTACAGACCACAGTTCTACTTCAGGACAACAGACGTAACAGGCAATATCAAGCTTGAAGAAGGCGTAGAGATGGTAATGCCGGGAGACAACGCAAGATTTTCGATCGAGCTTATCACACCGATCGCGATGGAAGAGGGATTGAGATTCGCGATAAGAGAAGGCGGAAGAACAGTAGGAGCAGGCGTTGTAACTAAGGTTTACGAATAATTTATAAAAGACTGGGTCTTTTGACCTGGTCTTTTTAATGATTCCCGCAGGCTCAAACGGGTCAATAAATTTATTGACAGCATTTTTTATTTATGATAGGTTATATTAGTAGTCTTAAAATAATGGGATATTGTGCCCTGATACTTTTATTGACATAGAATTTCGGAATCGGGAAAGGGTAGGAGGTGTGATAAATGAGAGACAGAGTCACATTGGCGTGCACTGAGTGCAAGCAAAGAAATTACATCACTAAGAAGAACAAGAAAAACACGACTGAAAGAATTGAGCTTAAAAAATACTGCAAGTTCTGCAAGACACACACTGCTCACAAGGAAACAAAATAATAACTCAAAGTAAGGATGTGAAACAATGGCGGCAGGAACTGAAACTGTTAAATTCAAGGATAAAATAGCCACTTACTTCAGAGGGGTCAAGTTTGAGCTAAAGAAAGTTCTTTGGCCAAATAAAAAAGAGCTAATCAACTACACAGGTGTAGTATTATTTATCAGTGTCCTTACAGCGCTGGTAGTATATGTTCTGGATCTTGGAATAGGCGGTATTTTATCACTTATTATTTCTTAAATACAAGGGAGGGAAGGGCCTGTATAGGTCCTGTGCATTATGACGGACAAAGAATTAAGTAGGGAAGAAAGAGCCAAACAAGCAAAATGGTATGTAGTCCACACTTATTCTGGTCATGAAAACAAAGTGAAGGCCAACCTTGAAAAAATGGTGGAAAACAGAGGGATGAGGGATGATATATTCGAAGTGGCGGTGCCTACGGAAGAGTATATAGAAACCAAGTCTGGGAAGAAGAAGCTGAAGGAAAGAAAAATGTTCCCAGGCTACGTTCTCGTCAAAATGATAATAAATGACGAATCCTGGTATCTAGTAAGGAACACCAGGGGAGTGACCGGATTTGTCGGACCTTCGTCAAAGCCCGTACCTCTATCCGATTCAGAAGTAAGAGCACTGGGAGTTCAGGAAAAGGTAGTAATGCCTTTGGTCGACTTCAAGTCCAAGGATGTTGTGAAGGTTATCACTGGTCCTTTCGAAAACTTTATCGGAACCATCGACACCATCAGCATGGAGAAGCGCAAGGCAAAGGTCTATGTTTCCATGTTCGGGAGGGAGACATTGGTGGAGCTTGAATTTGATCAGATAGAAAAAATGTAATCGGTTTATAAGCAATATTGCTTTATAAATAGGAAGTGCAGTGGGAGGGATTTTCCCGCTAAACCACAATGAAATGAGGAGGTGGAATTATGGCAAAAAAAGTCATAGCTCTAGTAAAATTGCAAATCCCGGCAGGTAAGGCAACACCAGCCCCACCTGTAGGTACAGCATTGGGACCCCATGGTGTAAACATAATGCAGTTTACTAAGGAGTTCAACGCAAGGACAGCAGACCAGGCAGGCATGATCATTCCGGTTGTACTGACAGTATATCAGGACAGATCCTTTACTTTTATAACGAAGACTCCGCCGGTACCGGTTCTTATTAAGAAGGCTGTCGGAATCGAGTCAGGTTCAAAGGAACCTAACAAGAAAAAGGTAGCTAAGCTGACCCAAGCTCAGGTAAGACAAATAGCTGAGACAAAGATGCCTGACCTAAACGCTGGATCAGTAGAGGCAGCGATGAGCATGGTAGCAGGAACAGCAAGGAGCATGGGAGTAGAGGTAGAACAATAATTATGTGGGAGATTTGATCGCTAATACCACGAGGAGGTTTTAAGTTATGCCAAAGAGAGGAAAAAACTATCAGGAGAGCATGAAGCTTGTTGATAGAACAAAGCTCTATGACACATTAGAGGCATTGGAGCTTGTTCAGCAAACAGCCAAAGCCAAATTTGATGAAACTATAGAATTGTCAGTAAGACTTGGAGTAGACCCAAGACATGCTGATCAGCAGGTAAGAGGAGCAGTAGTCCTTCCACATGGTACTGGAAAGACAAGAAAAGTACTTGTTATCGCCAAGGGCGAGAAGGTAAAGGAAGCTGAGGATGCAGGCGCTGACTTCGTCGGTGGAGACGAAATGGTTGCAAGGATCCAAAACGAGGGATGGCTGGATTTCGATGTAGTAGTCGCTACTCCGGACATGATGGGCGTTGTTGGTAGAATAGGTAGAGTCCTTGGACCAAAAGGACTTATGCCTAACCCAAAATCAGGAACAGTAACCTTCGATATTGAAAAGGCTGTTAATGAGATCAAGGCCGGTAAGGTAGAATACAGAGTAGACAAGGCAAGTATCGTGCATGTTCCCATAGGAAAAGTTTCCTTCGGAACCGATAAGCTTAGAGAAAACTTCCAGGCTATCGTAGAGGCATTGATAAAGGCTAAGCCGGCAGCAGCAAAGGGTAAATACCTTAGAACCGTAACAGTTGCCAGCACTATGGGCCCTGGAGTAAAAATCAATCCAGGAAAACTCACTGAGTAGTTGACACGGTAGAATACATCTGGTACAATTCAAGGGTCAATTAAATAAGGAACCGCAGACAGCAGGTGCCAATGGCTCAATACCCTGCCGAGGTGAGATAATACAAATATGATTATTTGGGTCTCTGCGTGTCTGCGTGTGAGACCCTTGTTTATTAGGAGAAGAAATCAGGAGGTGAACAATGGTGAAGGAACAAACCCTTCAAGCGAAAGCTCAAATAGTTGAGGAAATCAAAGAAAAGATCAGTTCATCTCAATCAATGGTGTTGGTCGATTACAGAGGCCTTAACGTAGCTCAGCTGACTGAACTCAGAAAAAGATACAGAGATGCGGGCGTTGACTACAAGGTTTACAAAAACACAATGATGAGATTTGCATTCAAGGAGCTGGGATTAGAGGAATTCAATGAATTTCTTAAAGGGCCGTCGGCAGTTGCCTTCGGAATCAATGACCCGGTTTCAGCGGCAAAGATTTCAACAGAATTTGCTAAGACAAATGACAAGCTGGAAATCAAGGCTGGTATCGTAGATGGCAAGGTAATCAGTGCTGAGGGAGTAAAGAGCCTGGCAGAGCTTCCACCAAGAGAAGTTCTTATTGCACAGGTACTGGGTGGTTTCAATGCACCGATCCAGGGATTCGCAAATGTTCTTCAGGGAACGATCAGAGGCTTGGCTATTGCTCTTAACGCAATAGCAGAGAAAAAGAGTGCGTAAGCATAATACAAATCGGAGGGATAAATAAAATGGCAAGTGAAAAAGTATTAAATCTTATTGAAGAAGTTAAAAACCTTACAGTATTAGAGCTTTCAGAATTAGTAAAGGCTCTTGAAGAAGAATTCGGAGTAAGCGCATCAGCTCCGATGGCAGTAGCAGCAGCTCCAGTTGCAGGTGCAGCAGCTCCTGTGGAAGAAGAGAAGACTGAGTTCGACGTAATCCTTACATCAGCTGGTGCTGAGAAGATAAAGGTTATCAAGGTTGTTAGAGAGCTTACTGGCCTTGGACTTAAAGAAGCTAAGGATCTTGTAGACGGAGCACCAAAGCCAGTTAAGGAAGCAGTAACAAAAGAAGAAGCAGCTTCCATGAAGGCTAAGCTTGAAGAAGTAGGAGCAGCTGTAGAGGTAAAATAGTTAACTTAAGAGGCTTTCGAGGAAAGCCTCTTTTTTTTCAATAATTCTGTCGTATAAGTGTTTGACAATATGATACTCGTATGATAATGTAATATATTGCATAATAATAATTATAATGGGAATTTTATACGATTAAAGACGACCCGTTATATTGGACGACTGGCAGAAAATTTTACCAAAAGCAAGTGCTTTTGGGTATTTTAGTTTAATGAGGGGTGAAATTTTAATGGTACATCCTGTAACATTTGGAAAGCGGGTCAGAATGAGTTACTCCCGCATCGACGAGGTACTTGATCTGCCCGATCTGATTGAGGTACAGAAATCCTCCTACGATTGGTTTCTCAAGGAAGGATTGAAGGAGGTTTTTGAAGACATCTCCCCCATCCAGGACTACACAGGCAATCTCATTTTGGAATTTGTCGACTACCATATCGGCGAGTCCATAAAATATGATGAGAATGAAGCCCGAGAAAGAGACGCAAATTACTCAGCACCATTGAAGGTCAAGGTAAGGCTAATAAACAAGGGAACCGGTGAGGTGAAGGAGCAGGAGGTATTCATGGGTGAAATGCCGCTGATGACCGACAAGGGTACCTTCATTATCAACGGAGCAGAGAGAGTAGTAGTAAGCCAGCTGGTCAGATCCCCTGGTGTATACTACAACGAAGAAATCGATAAATCCGGCAAGCGGCTTTATTCTTCGACCCTTATCCCTAACAGGGGAGCCTGGCTTGAGTACGAGACTGACTCAAACGACATCGTTTACGTCAGGATCGACAGGACCAGAAAGGTTCCGATAACAACTCTTCTTAGAGCTTTGAAAATTCAATCGGACAGCGAAATAATCGAACTGCTCGGAGAAACTGAGCAGCTGTTGACGACTCTTGAAAAAGACACTACCTCAACTGAAGAGGAGGCTTTGCTTGAAATATACAGAAGACTGAGACCAGGTGAACCGCCGACAGTCGACAGTGCAAAGAGTCTGTTGAACAACCTTTTCTTTGATCCAAGAAGATATGACCTGGCTAAGGTAGGAAGATACAAATTCAACAAGAAACTGGCCCTCTACAGCAGGATAACCGGCAAAAGAGCTGCCCATGACGTGATAGATCCCTCAACTGGCGAGATATTGCTTGAAAAGGGAGAAAAAATCTCCAGGGAAAAGGCTTTGGAGATCGAGGCTACAGGAATAAATACTATAAAGGTCCTCCTTGATGACGGGAAGGAAATAAAAGTATTGAGCAATAATTTTGTCAGTGGAGAAATCTTTGGACTTCCATTCTCTCTGAAGGAGCTTGGCTTGAGAGAAAAGGTATACTTCCCGCTAATGAAGGAGCTTGTGGAGTTGTATCCTGACAAGGAAGAGCTTAAGTCGGCTATAAAAGACAGAATTAAGGAGTTGTCTCCCAAACATATAATCATTGACGATATTGTAGCGAGCATCAATTACGAATTCAACCTGTTCTACGGAATTGGAAATACAGACGACATCGACCATTTAGGCAACAGAAGACTGAGAAGCGTTGGAGAGCTTTTGCAGAACCAGTTCAGGATCGGTCTTGCAAGAATGGAAAGAGTTGTCAGGGAAAGAATGACCATCCAGGATGTCGAGATGGCAATACCCCAAGCTTTGATAAATATAAGGCCGGTTGTTGCTTCTATCAAGGAGTTCTTTGGAAGCAGCCAGCTGTCGCAGTTTATGGATCAGACGAACCCGTTGGCTGAGCTGACTCACAAGAGAAGGATGTCAGCGTTGGGACCAGGCGGTTTAAGCAGAGACAGAGCAGGCTTCGAGGTAAGAGACGTTCACAACTCCCACTATGGAAGAATGTGTCCCATAGAGACGCCTGAAGGACCGAACATCGGACTGATAACCTCCCTGACCACTTATGCAAGGATCAATGAATACGGCTTCATTGAAGCTCCTTACAGAAGAGTCAAAAATGGCAAGGTAACCGGTCATATAGACTATATTACTGCAGATATCGAGTATGAACTGATCATCGCTCAGGCAAATGAAAAGCTTACTGAAGACAATGAATTCGAGAACAAGAGGATAATAGCAAGAGGCAAGGCAGGTGTAGCAGATATATTCAGTCCTGAGGACATCGATTATATGGATGTTTCGCCAAGGCAGATAGTATCAGTCGGTACAGCAATGATACCATTCCTTGAGAATGACGACGCCAACCGGGCTCTGATGGGTGCCAACATGCAAAGACAGGCAGTTCCACTTTTGGTCACTGAAGCTCCTATTATCGGAACGGGCATCGAGTACAAGGCAGCCAAGGATTCAGGAGTTGTTGTGGTTGCCAGAAACTCCGGAGTCGTACACAAGGTAACCTCCAGTGAAATATTGATCAGAAGAGATTCGGATAACCAGATTGACAGATATAAGCTTTTGAAGTTCAAGAGATCAAACCAGGGCACAACGATAAACCAGAGACCGATTGTCAAGGCTGGGGAAAAGATCGAGAGAGATCAGATAATTGCCGATGGTCCGAGTACAGATCAGGGCGAGATAGCACTTGGCAAGAACCTGCTTATAGCATTTATGACCTGGGAGGGGTATAACTACGAGGACGCGATACTCCTTAATGAAAGACTTGTCATAGAGGACGTTCTTACCTCAGTTCATATTGAGGAGTACGAGTCAGAGGCAAGAGATACAAAGCTGGGTCCGGAGGAAATAACCAGAGATATTCCTAACGTTGGAGAGGAAATGCTAAAGGATCTCAACGAAAAAGGTATCATCAGGATCGGAGCGGAGGTAAAGGCCGGAGATATTTTGGTCGGGAAGGTTACTCCTAAGGGAGAAACTGAGCTTACAGCTGAGGAAAGACTTCTAAGGGCCATATTCGGTGAAAAAGCAAGAGAGGTCAGAGACACATCTTTGAGAGTGCCTCATGGCGAAACCGGTATCATCGTTGATGTGAAGATCTACTCCAGAGACAACGGCGATGAGCTGCCTCCTGGCGTAAATCAAATGGTCAGGGTATATATAGCAACCAAGAGAAAAATAAATGTCGGAGACAAAATGTGTGGAAGACATGGAAACAAGGGTGTCATCTCCAGGATTATGCCTCAGGAGGACATGCCTTATATGCCGGACGGAACCCCTGTTGACGTAGTGCTGAATCCTCTTGGAGTACCATCCCGTATGAACCTGGGACAGGTATTGGAGGTCCACCTTGGACTTGCAGCCAAGAAGCTTGGTATAAACATTGCCACGCCGGTATTTGACGGGGCAAACGAGGAAGACATCATGGAAGCCCTGAGAAAAGCCGATTATCCGGAAAATGGAAAGATCAATCTCAGAGACGGCCGTACAGGAGAGGAATTCGCAAATCCCGTAACAGTGGGATATATGTATATGCTTAAGCTTCACCATCTTGTAGACGATAAGATCCACGCCAGATCGACGGGACCTTATTCACTGGTAACTCAACAGCCACTGGGTGGAAAGGCACAGTTTGGAGGTCAGAGATTTGGTGAGATGGAGGTGTGGGCCCTGGAGGCATATGGCGCAGCCCATACTCTGCAGGAGATCCTTACTGTAAAATCTGACGATATAATTGGAAGAGTAAAAACTTATGAAGCCATAGTCAAAGGCGAGAATATTCCTGAACCGGGTATACCTGAATCCTTCAAGGTACTGATCAAGGAGCTGCAAAGCTTGGCGCTTGATATTAAGGTAATGGGTGAGCAAAGAGAGGAGATCCCGATAAAGGAATCTACTGATGATGACTTGACGGAGCTCGATCTGCTGACTGATGATTCAGCAAGAGGAAGATTGTTCCTCGATGATGAGGAAGATGAGGACGAGGACGCTGACTTTGGATCCAAATCAAAGACTATATCTAAAAAGCCTGTTGCGGAGATTCCAAAGGGATTCCTGATAGAAGAGGACGATGAGGAAGATTTCCCTGGATTAGATGACGAGGATTTGGATTAAGGAAGGCTTCATATAATATTATGAAAGGAGAGAATGCTCCTTGGCAACTGATAAAATCATAACCCCAGAGCAGGAAATTGAGGATGCAAGTATAAATTCACCTGATAAGCTGAATATCTCCGATGCAGGTCCCAACGACAAGGTGTTTACCTTCGACTCCATAAGGATCGGGCTTGCATCACCGGAGAAAATACGACAATGGTCGAAGGGTGAGGTCAAAAAGCCGGAGACTATAAATTACAGGACTTTGAAGCCGGAGAAGGAAGGCTTGTTCTGTGAAAAGATTTTCGGACCTACTAAGGACTGGGAATGTCACTGCGGCAAATATAAAAGAGTAAGATACAAGGGCGTTGTATGCGACAGATGTGGAGTCGAGGTAACCAAGGCAAAGGTAAGAAGAGAGAGGCTGGGACACATCGAGCTTGCAGCTCCCGTATCTCACATCTGGTATTTTAAGGGTATACCAAGCCGTATGGGTCTTATACTTGACATGAGTCCAAGAGCTCTTGAAAAAGTGCTTTATTTCGCTTCATATATTGTTACAGATCCGGGAGATACTGCAATGTACGAAAAACAGCTTCTCACAGAGGCTGAATACAGGGATGCCCTGGATAAGTACCACAATAAGTTCAAAGCAATGATGGGTGCGGAGGCGATCAAGACCCTGCTTGAGAGGATAGACCTTGAGGCGGATTCAAAGGAGCTTAAGGCTCAGCTTAAGGACGCTACCGGACAGAAAAAGATCAGGATCACAAGGAGACTCGAGGTAGTTGAGGCATTCAGAAAGTCCGGAAACAGACCGGAGTGGATGATCCTCGACGTAGTGCCGGTAATACCGCCGGATCTCAGGCCGATGGTACAGCTGGACGGCGGAAGATTCGCAACCTCTGACCTTAATGATCTTTACAGAAGAGTAATAAACAGGAACAACAGGTTAAAGAGACTTCTTGACCTTGGAGCACCGGATATAATAGTAAGAAATGAAAAAAGAATGCTTCAGGAAGCTGTTGATGCTCTGATTGACAACGGCAGAAGAGGCAGGCCGGTAACAGGGCCCGGGAACAGACCGCTTAAGTCCCTTTCAGACATGCTCAAGGGCAAGCAGGGAAGATTCAGACAGAACCTTCTTGGGAAGCGTGTAGATTATTCCGGAAGATCAGTAATAGTCGTAGGCCCTGAGCTGAAATTTTACCAGTGCGGTCTTCCTAAGAAGATGGCATTGGAGTTGTTCAAGCCGTTTGTCATGAAAAAGCTTGTAGAAGATGGTCATGCTCACAATATAAAGAGTGCAAAGAGAATGGTTGAAAGAGTCAAGCCTCAGGTTTGGGACGTTCTGGAGTCTGTAATAAAGGACCATCCCGTACTTCTGAACAGAGCCCCTACTCTTCACAGACTTGGGATCCAGGCGTTTGAGCCGGTGCTTGTAGAAGGCAAGGCAATAAAGCTCCATCCTCTGGTTTGTACTGCATATAATGCTGACTTCGATGGAGACCAGATGGCAGTGCACGTTCCATTGTCAACTGAAGCTCAGGCTGAAGCAAGACTGTTGATGCTTTCTACAAACAATATTCTTGCACCAAAGGACGGAAAACCAATAACCACTCCTTCTCAGGACATGGTATTGGGAAGCTACTACCTGACTGTGGCCAGAGAGGGAGAGGCTGGAGAAGGCAAGATATTCAAGGACTTCGATGAGATGCTCCATGCTTACCACAATGGAGACATTGGCATTCACGCAAGGGTGAAGGTAAGAGTCAAGCTGGACAAGGAAGACAAGGGCAAGCTTGTTGAAAGCACCGTTGGAAGATTTATTTTCAACGAGAATATTCCACAGGACCTTGGATTCGTCGACAGGGAGAATGACCTCTACTCGCTTGAAGTAGACAGAGTAGTTGATAAAAAGTTCTTAAGCCTTATAATAGATAAATGCTTCAGAAAGCATGGCAATGCAGTCACTTCAGATACTCTGGATCATATCAAGGAGATGGGCTTCAAATACTCCACAGTCGGTGCTATATCGATCTCCATGGGAGATGTCATCGTACCTGATGAGAAGCCGGCAATGATCAAGCTGGCAGAGGAAGAAGTAGACAAGTTTGAGAAGTCCTACAGAAGAGGACTTATCTCCGACGATGAGAGATATGAAAAGGTAATTGAAATCTGGAACCAGACAACTGAGGATGTAACAGACGTCCTTATGAAGGGCCTGGATCCCATGAATAATATATATATCATGGCAATTTCAGGAGCGAGAGGAAGCAAGAACCAGATCAGACAGCTTGCAGGAATGCGTGGACTAATGGCCAGTGCATCAGGACGTACTGTCGAGGTTCCAATAAAGTCTAACTTCCGAGAGGGACTTTCAGTACTTGAGTTCTTTATCTCAACGCACGGCTCCAGAAAGGGACTTGCTGATACAGCACTTAGAACGGCAGACTCAGGATATCTTACCAGAAGACTTGTCGACGTCAGCCAGGATGTTATCGTAAGAGAAGTAGACTGCGGTACAGATCAGTATTTCCTGGTAAAGGCATTTACTGACGGAAAGGAAGTCCTTGAAGAGCTGAGGGACAGAATTGACGGAAGATATACCTTTGAGGATATAGTTCATCCTGAAACAGGAGAGGTCATGGTTAAGGCGAACACTATGATCAGCGAGGATATGGCTGACAAAATCCAAAGTGTCGGTATCAAGGAAGTAAAGGTACGCTCAGTTCTTGGATGCAAAGCCAAGTTTGGTGTTTGCGCACATTGCTACGGCAGGAACCTTGCTACCGGAAAGGAAGTCAATATCGGAGAGGCAGTTGGAATAATAGCAGCTCAGTCCATAGGTGAGCCTGGAACTCAGCTTACGATGAGAACCTTCCACACCGGTGGAGTTGCGGCAGCTGCTGACATCACACAGGGTCTCCCCAGGGTCGAGGAGCTTTTTGAAGCAAGAAAACCAAAGGGACTTGCGGTGATCTCAGAGATCGACGGGGTGGTGAGCCTCAACGAGAATAAAAGAAGGAAAGAAGTTATCGTTACCTCCGAAAGTGGAGAAACGGCAACCTACAGTATAGTTTATGGATCAAGGATCAAGGTAAAACCTGGTGATATTATAGAGGCTGGAGACGAGCTTACCGAGGGTTCTGTCAACCCGCATGACATCCTGAGAATAAAGGGCGTGAAGGGCGTACAGAATTACATCGTCAAGGAAGTTCAACGTGTATACAGACTGCAGGGTGTAGATATCAACGACAAGCATATCGAGATAATAGTCAAGCAGATGCTTGGCAAGGTAAAGATTGAGAACTCAGGAGATACTGACATGCTGCCAGGCAGCCTTGTAAATGTACTTGAGTTTGAGGATACCAACAAAAGGGTAACAGAGGAAGGCGGAACGCCTGCAGTCGGAAGGATGACCTTACTGGGAATCACCAAGGCATCGCTGGCAACTGACTCATTCCTGTCTGCAGCCTCATTCCAGGAGACAACAAGAGTTCTTACTGAAGCCGCAATAAAGGGCAAGGAAGATTTCCTTCTTGGGCTTAAGGAGAACGTAATAATCGGTAAACTTATACCAGCTGGAACGGGAATGAAGAGGTATAAGAATGTCGAAATTCTGGACTCTGAGACAAAGTCAGTGGAAGAAAATTTTGTTGACAGTGCTAATCTCTAATGTTAGAATGATTAAGTGTGCAAACTTGTGAGATTCTTGATGACATAAAGATTATGTGGCCAAATGGCCACATAATCTTTGGCATGTTCTAAGGAGGAAGAAAGAATGCTTTCAATGTTAAAGACACATGACAAAATAGTTGGGGCGAAGCAGGTTAAAAGAGCCCTTGCAAAGACAGGTGTCGAGATGGTTTTTATAGCCCTTGACGCCGATAGGAAAGTGACAGGTGAGATTGAGGAGCTTTGTCGCTTGAGGTCTGTTCCCATTACCTACGTAGACAGGATGGAGGAGTTGGGAGAGGCCTGTGGGATAGATATTAATGCGGCAGTCGCTGCGTTATTAAATAAAAATTAGAAGGAGGTGCCTTAATGCCAACAATTAACCAGCTTGTTAGAAGAGGAAGAGAAAAGGTAGTCTACAAATCAAAGTCCCCAGCGCTTGGAATGTCATTGAACACTCTTAAGAAAAGGGAATCAGAAGCTAACTCACCACAAAAAAGAGGTGTTTGCGTAGCTGTTAGAACTGTAACCCCGAAGAAGCCTAACTCAGCTTTGAGAAAGGTCGCAAGAGTAAGACTTACAAACGGACTTGAAGTTGCTGCCTACATTCCTGGAATCGGACATAATCTTCAGGAGCACAGCGTTGTTCTTATAAGAGGTGGAAGAGTTAAAGACCTTCCAGGTGTTCGTTACCACATCATCAGAGGTACGCTGGATACCGCAGGTGTCGACAAGAGACTCCAGGCAAGATCCAAGTATGGTGCCAAGAGACCAAAGAAGGTTAAGAAGTAAAGTGCTTGAAATGCTAACTACTTTAATATAGATGCATTTTGAGGCGCGACGGCTACGGCCGAGTACCAATGAATTTACTCTATATAGTTGAGGAGGGAAGAATAGTGCCTAGAAAAGGACATGTGCCAAAAAGAGAGGTTATGCCAGATCCGATCTACAATGATGTGGTAGTAACCAAGCTTATTAACGGAATTATGCTTGACGGGAAAAAGGGTATCGCAGAAAACATCGTTTACGGTGCGTTCGATATGATTGCCCAAAAGACAGGAGATGACCCATTAGAGGTTTTCTACAAGGCAATGAACAACATCATGCCTGTGCTTGAGGTTAAGGCAAGAAGGATCGGTGGTGCAAACTACCAGGTTCCAATAGAGGTTAGAGCTGAAAGAAGACAAACGTTAGGACTCAGGTGGTTGGTTACCTACTCGAGAAACAGAGGAGAGAAGACCATGGTTGAGAAGCTTGCAAAGGAATTGATGGATGCAGCAAACGGTCTTGGCTCAAGTGTTAAAAAGAGAGAAGATACACATAAAATGGCTGAAGCCAACAAGGCTTTTGCACACTACAGATTCTAGTAAGTGTCATATTGCATAAATGTGTGGATGGGACTGATTAGTAGGTAATTAAGGAGGAAAAATTGTGCCAAGACAAGTATCACTTGAAAGAACCAGAAACATCGGCATAATGGCTCACATCGACGCAGGAAAAACGACCACCACAGAAAGAATTCTATTTTATACAGGTAAAATACACAAAGTAGGCGAGACCCACGAGGGTGGAGCCCAAATGGACTGGATGGAGCAGGAACAAGAAAGAGGTATCACTATCACCTCTGCTGCAACTACAGCTTTCTGGAAGGATCACAGGATCAACATCATAGATACACCAGGGCATGTTGATTTTACTGTTGAAGTTGAAAGATCCCTGCGCGTACTTGATGGAGCTGTTGCTTTATTTTGTGCTAAAGGAGGAGTAGAGCCTCAGTCGGAGACTGTTTGGAGACAAGCGGACAAATACCGCGTACCCAGATTGGCTTTCGTAAACAAAATGGATATAACAGGTGCTGACTATTACAGAGCGGTAAGTATGATGAAGGACAGGCTTAAGGCCAATGCAGTTCCTATTCAGCTTCCGATCGGAAAGGAAGACACCTTTGTTGGAATGGTTGACCTTGTAACGATGAAGGCAAGGATATACAAGGACGATTTGGGACAGGAGATCGAGATCACAGACATTCCCCAGGATATGGCAGGAATGGCTGAAGAGTACAGAGAAAAGCTTATAGAAGCGATTTCTGAGTACGATGAGACTCTGATGATGAAATACCTCGAAGGGGAAGCTCTTAACGAGGAAGAGATTAAAGCTGGAATAAGACAAGCGACGATAGATGTTAAGATGACCCCTGTTCTTTGCGGATCATCCTACAAAAATAAGGGAGTCCAGATCCTTTTGGATGCTGTTCTGGATTACCTGCCTTCACCACTTGATATTCCTCCGGTAGTTGGTATAAATCCATCTACTGATGCAGAGGAATTAAGACATGCAGACGACAGCGAGCCTTTCTCAGCATTGGCCTTTAAGATAGTTACAGACCCATTTGTAGGCAAGCTTGCTTACTTCAGGGTATATTCCGGTTCCCTAAAGGCTGGAAGCTATGTAACAAACTCCACAAAGGGCAAGAAGGAAAGAATCGGCAGGATCCTTTTGATGCATGCAAACAAGCGAGAAGAGGTTGAAGAGGTTTATGCCGGCGATATCGCTGCAGCAGTAGGTCTTAAGGATACTACTACTGGAGACACACTTAGCATCGACACAAATCCTATCGTACTTGAATCTATGGTATTCCCTGAGCCGGTTATCCATGTCGCTATTGAACCAAAGACAAAGGCCAGCCAGGAAAAAATGTCCATTGCACTTGCCAAACTTGCAGAAGAGGACCCAACCTTCAGGACATATACTGACGAAGAAACAGGACAGACTATTATCGCCGGTATGGGCGAGCTTCACCTTGAGATCATCGTAGACAGACTTCTCAGAGAATTTAAGGTGGAAGCAAACGTCGGTAGCCCTCAGGTTGCCTACAAGGAGTCTATTTCCAGGCCAGCTGATGCTGAAGGCAAGTATGTAAGACAATCAGGCGGTAGAGGACAATACGGTCATTGTAAGCTTAAGGTAGAGCCTAATGAACCTGGCAAAGGCTATGAGTTCATTAATGCTATCGTAGGTGGAGCAATACCAAGAGAATTTATCAATCCAATCAACAACGGGATCCAGGAGGCATTGGAATCTGGAATTCTGGGCGGTTACCCTGTACTGGATGTAAAGGTAACCCTTTATGATGGATCTTACCATGACGTTGACTCATCAGAAATGGCGTTTAAGATAGCGGGATCAATGGGAGTTAGAGAAGCCCTTAGAAAGGCTGGACCTACTCTGCTTGAGCCTATGATGAAGGTAGAGGTTACAGTACCTGAGGAATACATGGGGGATGTAATCGGAGATATCAACTCAAGAAGAGGCAAGATGGAAGGAATGGAGTTAGTCAGCGGAGCACAGATAATCAGAGCATATGTGCCGCTGTCAGAAATGTTCGGTTATGCAACGGACCTTAGATCAAACACCCAGGGTAGAGGACTTTACTCGATGCAATTCGACCATTACGAGCCAGTTCCTGCAAGTATATCTGAAAAGGTATTGGGAAACAAATAAAGCAATCAAGGGAGGATCAAGAAATGGGTAAGCAAAAATTTGAAAGAACGAAACCCCACGTTAACGTAGGAACAATAGGCCACGTTGACCACGGTAAAACCACACTGACAGCAGCGATAACATTAGTATTGAACAAGAGATTCGGAACAGGTGAATTCATCGACTACGCACACATAGACAAGGCACCTGAGGAGAGAGAAAGAGGAATCACCATATCTACATCCCACGTAGAGTATGAGACAGCAAACAGACACTACGCACACGTAGACTGCCCAGGCCATGCTGACTATGTAAAGAACATGATCACCGGAGCAGCACAGATGGACGGAGCAATCCTTGTAGTATCGGCAGCAGACGGCCCAATGCCACAAACAAGAGAGCACATCCTACTGTCAAGGCAGGTAGGAGTACCTAAGATAGTAGTATTCCTTAACAAGGAAGACATGGTAGACGACCCTGAGCTAATCGAGCTTGTAGAGATGGAAGTAAGAGAGCTTCTGACAGAGTACGAATTCGATGGCGACAACACACCGATCGTAGCAGGATCAGCATTGAAGGCACTTGATGATCCAATGGGACCATGGGGAGACAAGATAGTTAAGCTGATGGAAGAAGTAGACACATACATTCCACAGCCACAAAGAGAGATAGACAAGCCATTCCTGATGCCAGTAGAGGACGTATTTTCAATCACAGGAAGAGGAACAGTAGCAACAGGCAGAGTAGAAAGAGGAGTAGTAAAGACCGGCGACA
This sequence comes from Gudongella oleilytica, assembly GCF_004101785.1. Lineage (NCBI taxonomy): Bacteria > Bacillati > Bacillota > Tissierellia > Tissierellales > Tissierellaceae > Gudongella > Gudongella oleilytica. Next base: position 1,828,610 of record NZ_CP035130.1, on the reverse strand, counting down.
ACGTAGAGATAGTAGGTCTAACAGAAGAGTCCAGAACAGTAGTAGTAACCGGAGTAGAGATGTTCAGGAAGCTTCTTGACGAGGCACAGGCAGGAGACAACATAGGAGTGCTTCTAAGAGGAGTACAAAGAACTGAGATCGAAAGAGGCCAGGTACTTGCAAAGCCGAAGTCAATAAAGCCCCATACAAAGTTTGACTCAGAGGTATTCGTACTGAGCAAGGAAGAGGGCGGAAGACATACCCCATTCTTCAACGGCTACAGACCACAGTTCTACTTCAGGACAACAGACGTAACAGGCAATATCAAGCTTGAAGAAGGCGTAGAGATGGTAATGCCGGGAGACAACGCAAGATTTTCGATCGAGCTTATCACACCGATCGCGATGGAAGAAGGATTGAGATTCGCGATAAGAGAAGGCGGAAGAACAGTAGGAGCAGGCGTTGTAACTAAGGTTTACGAATAATTTATAAAAGCATACTTGCGATACTTGAAAGAAGGGGTTTTACTCCTTCTTTCGGTGTCGTTCAAGCTCATGAAAAGACATCGAATTTTCGAGGCAAAACAGTAAAAAATACTTGTGTTTTGCTTTGTTTTGATGTAAACTATATTAGTGTTTTGATTTAGACATTGCGATGAGGCAAAAGGTTGCTGCATTTGCAGGGAATTTTTGCTGAGAATGTCCGGTTATAAATCGGGCGGCTGAGATCCGTAAATTTTAAAAAAAATAGAAAACACCCGGGAGGGTGTATCGGTGTCTCAAGTCGCATGTAGAGTATCAACATGCGATAGAAGGAGGGAAATTAAATGTCAAACAAGCAAAAAATAAGAATCAGGTTGAAGGCTTACGATCATGAGCTGCTGGATTCATCAGCACAGAGAATCGTAGAAACTGCTAAGAGGACAGGGGCTTCCGTATCAGGTCCGGTTCCATTGCCGACAGAGAAGGAGATCATAACTATCCTTAGAGCGGTTCATAAGTACAAGGATTCCAGAGAGCAATTCGAGCAAAGAACTCATAAGAGACTTATCGATATCCTCAACCCGAATCAAAAGACGGTCGATTCACTAATGAAGCTGAATCTTCCTGCAGGCGTAGACATAGAGATAAAACTATAATAATTTATATGATTGCCAAAGAGGCAATCCGCTATAAAGTCGGAGGTGTAAAGCAATGAAAAACATGTTGGGCAAAAAAGTTGGTATGACTCAAATTTTCAAGGAAGACGGAACTTTGGTTCCAGTTACTGTAATCGAAGCTGGTCCGCTTTTCGTAGTTCAGAAGAAGACAGTGGAGAAGGACGGATACAATGCGATTCAGGTTGGATTCGGCGATGTCAAGGAGAAGAGAATGACTAAGCCCGCTAAGGGTCACTTTGACAAAGCAAATGTTGCTTACAGAAAGTTCCTTAGAGAATTCAAGGTCGAGAATCCTGATGAGTTTGAAATAGGCCAAGAGATAAAGGCAGATGTATTTTCCGAGGGAGACATGGTTGATGTGACCGGAAGCTCCAAGGGAAAAGGAACAGCCGGCGTAATCAAGAGACACGGCTTTGGAAGAGGTAGAGAGACTCATGGTTCCAAGTTCCACAGAATGCCTGGTGGTATGTCAGCAGGTACCTATCCCGGGAGAGTATTCAAGGGACACAGAATGATGGGCAGAATGGGTAACGAAAGAGTTACTGTTCAAAATCTTGAGGTTGTAAGAGTGGACTCTGAAAAGAACCTGATACTTGTTAAGGGAGCAGTTCCCGGACCAAAAAAGGGTCTTGTATCCATCAAGGCAACCGTTAAAAAGTAATAATCCAGGCGGAAAGGAGGATGCAAAATGCCTAAAGTTAATGTATATAACATGCAAGGTGAAATAGTAGAAGAGATGGAGCTGAGTGAAGAAATATTCGGCGTTGAAATAAACGAGCACGTTGTCTACGAGGTTGTCAAGAACCAATTGGCAAACAGGAGACAGGGTACACAGTCTGCCAAGACGAGAGCTGAAGTTAGAGGTGGTGGTAGAAAGCCATGGAGACAGAAAGGCACCGGCAGGGCAAGACAAGGAAGCATCAGATCCCCACAATGGAAGGGCGGCGGAGTTGTTTTCGCACCTAAGCCAAGAGATTACAGCTACAGCGTACCGAAGAAAGTCAGAAGACTGGCTCTTAAGTCAGTGCTTACCGACAAGCTTCAAAACAATGAGATGATAGTTGTCGATCAACTAAGCTTTGATGCTCCAAAGACAAAGGAAATGAAGAAGGTTCTTGCTAACCTTAAGGCTGATAAGAAGGCATTGATAGTTATGGCAGAGAAGGACGCCAACGTTATCAGATCTGCAAACAACATACCAAATATTGCAACCGCACTTGTCAACACTATCAACGTTTACGACATACTGAAGTACAACTCATTCATAATAACGAAAGAGGCTGTTAAAAGAGTCGAGGAGGTGTATGCATAATGCGTATCCCACACGATATTATCATTAAACCGATAATTACCGAGAAGAGCATGGAGGATATGTCCTTCAACAAATATACATTCGCAGTTGACAAGAAAGCTAATAAATCTGAGATCAAAAAAGCGGTAGAGACGATTTTCGGAGTAAAGGTTGAAAAGGTCAACACTATGAACATGCTTGGGAAAATGAAGAGACAAGGAATTCACAGCGGAAGAAGACCAAGCTGGAAAAAAGCAATTGTGAAGCTTACTGATGACTCCAAGAAGATTGAGTTCTTCGAAGGGATGGAATAATTAGGAGATAAAAGGAGGGAAAACCAATGAGTATTAGGAAATTCAAACCTACTTCCCCTGCCAGAAGACAGATGAGCGTGTCAACATTCGAGGAAATCACTAAAACAGAACCTGAAAAATCATTAGTGGTAAGCCTAAATAAGAACAGCGGAAGAAACTCACAAGGTAGAATCACTATCCGTCATAGAGGCGGTGGTGCAAAGAAAAAATACAGAATGATCGACTTTAATAGATCCAAGGACGGTATACCTGGAAAGGTAGCAGCCATTGAATACGATCCAAACAGAACTGCTAATATTGCCCTGATCAACTATGTTGACGGCGAGAAGAGATATATATTGGCACCACATAACATCAAGGTTGGAGACGTTATTGAATCCGGCGAAAACGCAGACATCAAGATCGGAAACGCTCTTCAGCTTAAGGACATCCCCGTTGGTACAACAGTGCACAACGTAGAGCTTAAGCCTGGAAAAGGCGCTCAGCTTGTAAGATCAGCAGGAGCAAGTGCTCAGCTAATGGCTAAAGAAGGCAAAATGGCACAGCTTAAGCTTCCTTCAGGCGAATTCAGGCTGGTACCTGTTGAATGCCGTGCGACTATAGGTCAGGTTGGAAATATCGATCACGAGAACATCACAATAGGTAAAGCCGGAAGATCAAGACATATGGGAATAAGGCCAACCGTAAGAGGTTCAGCCATGAACCCTGTTGATCACCCACACGGTGGTGGAGAGGGTAGAGCACCGATCGGTATGCCTGCACCAAGTACTCCATGGGGCAAGCCTGCTCTTGGATACAAGACAAGGAAGAAGAACAAGAGCTCAGATAAATATATCGTAAGAAGAAGAACGAAATAGTACTTCTGAAAGGAGGAAAAAACATGGGCAGATCCCTTAAAAAAGGACCATTTATCGACGGACATCTACTTAAAAAAGTAGAGGAGCTTAACAAGACTAACGACAAGAAAGTTATAAAGACCTGGTCACGTCGTTCAACTATATTTCCACAAATGGTAGGACATACCATAGCAGTACATGACGGAAGGAAGCACGTCCCCGTATACGTAACAGAGGATATGGTAGGACACAAGCTGGGAGAATTTGTACCAACCAGAACTTTCAGAAGTCACGTGGACAAGAATGAAAAATCATCTGGAGTAAGAAGGTAAATCGAAGGGGGTTAGAAAAGTGGAAGCTAAAGCTATAGCTAAATATGTTAGGATTTCTCCTTTGAAGGTAAACTTCATATGTGCTGAAATCAGAGGCAAGCAAGTGGACGAAGCTCTCTCGATCCTGAAGTTTACACCTAAAAGAGGTGCAAAGGCTCTGGAGAAGGTATTGAATTCCGCTGTTGCAAACGCTGAAAACAACTTCAACATGGATAGAGAAAATCTTTATGTTTCAGAGGCTTATGCCAACGAAGGACCAAGGATGAAGAGATTCAGACCTAAAGCAAAGGGTATGGCATATCCTATCATAAAGAGAAGCAGTCACATTGGAGTAGTTGTCAAAGAACGCGAGTAGAAAAGGAGGGAAAGTTAATGGGTCAAAAAGTTAACCCGCACGGTCTCAGAGTCGGCATAATCAAGGATTGGGATTCAAAGTGGTATGCAGACAAGAAGACCTTCAATGAGTATCTGGTAGAAGACTTTAAAATCCGTGAATATATCAAGGAAAAGCTTTATATATCAGGCGTATCCAAGATTGAAATAGAAAGAGCAGCCAACAAGATAAAAGTTACCGTATTTACAGCTAAGCCGGGAATGGTAATAGGCAGAGGCGGAGCAGGAGTTGAGGAGCTTAGAGTCGCTGTTGAGAAGATGACAAAGAAAAGCGTCGTCGTCAACGTTGAAGAAATCAAAGTTCCAGAGCTGGACGCTCAATTGGTAGCAGAGAACATAGCTTCCCAGCTTGAGAGAAGGGTAACCTTCAGAAGAGCGATGAAGCAGGCTATCCAAAGAACTATGAGATCCGGAGCAAAGGGAATCAAAACTGCTGTTGCAGGGAGACTTGGTGGGGCTGATATGGCAAGAACGGAAGGCTACAGTGAGGGTACTATTCCTTTGCAGACACTTAGAGCAGACATTGATTATGGATTTGCAGAAGCCAACACAACTTACGGAAAGCTTGGAGTCAAGGTATGGATTTATAAAGGAGAAGTTCTTCCTACTAAAAAAGTAGAAAAGCATGCAGTTGAGATAGCAACCGTAGAATAATTATTGCCGTAGGAAGGAGGAAAGTTGAAATGTTAATGCCTAAAAGAGTTAAATATCGAAGAGTTCATAGAGGAAGAATGAAGGGCAAGGCAATGAGAGGAAACACCATTACCTATGGTGAGTTCGGACTTCAGGCACTTGAACCTGCATGGATCACTTCCAACCAAATAGAGTCAGCAAGACGTGCTATGACAAGGTACGTAAAGAGGGGCGGGAATATATGGATCAAGGTGTTCCCTGACAAGCCTGTTACTGAAAAACCAGCTGAGACTCGTATGGGTTCCGGGAAAGGATCACCTGAGTACTGGGTAGCAGTAGTCAAGCCAGGCAGAATATTGTTTGAAATGGGTGGCGTAACAGAGGAAGATGCAAGGGAGGCTATGAGACTTGCAGCTCACAAACTGCCTATAAAGACAAAATTCGTAACACGTGAAGAAACGCAAGATAAGGGTGGTGAAGCTAATGAAAGCTAAAGAAATTCGCCAAATGTCAGAGCAGGAATTAAACACAAAACTAATGGATTTAAAGTCAGAGCTTTTCAATTTGAGATTTCAATTGGCTACAGGTCAATTAGATAACCCCATGAGAATAAGTTCGGTTAGAAAAGATATCGCTCGTGTGAAAACCATCGTACGAGAAAGAGAATTATCCGTAAGGAAGGAGGTTTAATCTCTAAATGGAAAGAGGAAATCGTAAAGTTAAAATCGGTACAGTTGTAAGTGACAAGATGGATAAGACAGTTGTCGTTGCCATAGAGACATTTGTTACTCACCCGATGTATAAGAAGCAGGTAAAGAGAACGACCAGATTCAAAGCCCACGATGAGAATAATGAATGTGCTGTCGGGGATAAGGTTCAAATAATGGAGACTAGACCACTTAGCAGGGATAAGAGATGGAGAGTAGTCGAGATTATTGAAAAAGCCAAATAGGACTTATTGCGAAGGGAGGTATTCAAATGATTCAAACCGAAAGCCGTATGAGAGTCGCTGATAATTCTGGAGCAAAAGAGCTTTTAGTTATCAGAGTTCTTGGCGGAACCAATAAAAAGTATGCCAGTGTAGGAGATATAGTAGTTTGTGCGGTCAAAAGCGCAACACCTGGCGGGGTTGTAAAAAAAGGACAAGTTGTTAAGGCTGTTGTAGTCAGAACAAAGAAGGAAGTAAGAAGACAAGACGGAACTTACATCAAATTTGACGATAATGCAGCTGTTATTATAAAGGAAGATAAGAATCCAGTAGGAACCCGAATATTTGGGCCGGTTACAAGAGAACTCAGAAGAGGAAACTACATGAAGATCATATCATTGGCACCGGAAGTACTATAGAAGGAGGTGTAGAGCATGCACGTTAAAAGTGGAGATACCGTTGTAGTAATATCAGGAAAAGATAAAGGCAAGACTGGCAAGATATTAAGGGCTATGCCTAAAGAAAATAGAGTAGTTGTTGAAGGCGTAAACATTGTAACTAAGCACAAGAAGACTGCCGGACCTACAAAACCGGGCGGGATCGTGAAGTTCGAGGCACCTTTGAACGTATCCAAGGTAATGATATATTGCCCCAAGGACAAAACAGGAGTGCGTGTAGGCCATCAGATCCAGAAGGACGGAACAAAGGTAAGAGTCTGCAAAAAGTGCGGAGAAGTACTTGACAAATAATCAATGTAGAGAGGAGGTAATGGAATGACTTCCAGATTAAAAGACAAATATCAAAATGAAGTAATAAGTGCCTTGATGGAAAGGTTTAATTATACGAATGTCATGGAAGTACCAAAGCTTGAAAAGGTCATCATAAACATGGGACTTGGAGAAGCCAGGGACAACCCAAAGGTTCTTGAATCAGCTGTAAAGGAGCTTGAAATCATAACCGGACAAAAACCTGTCGTGACTAAAGCTAAGAAATCCATAGCTAACTTTAAGCTTAGAGAAGGTATGAAGGTAGGAGCTAAGGTTACCTTAAGAGGTCAAAGAATGTATGAGTTCCTTGACAAGCTTATGAACATTGCTCTTCCAAGGGTTAGAGACTTCAGAGGTGTCAGCGACACATCCTTCGACGGAAGAGGAAACTATGCGCTTGGAATTAAAGAACAGCTAATATTCCCTGAGATCGAATACGATATGGTTGACTCAATCAGAGGACTTGATATTGTAATCGTAACTACAGCTAAGACTGATGAAGAGGCTAGAGTATTCTTAGAGAAAATGGGAATGCCCTTTAGAAAGTAAAAGAGGAGGGGAAAATCTTGGCAAAGAAATCGATGGTTGCTAAACAACAAAGAAAGCAAAAGTTTAGCTCACAAGAATATAGTAGATGCAAGCTATGCGGAAGACCTCATGCCGTATTGAGAAAATATGGCATATGCCGTATCTGCTTCAGAGAATTAGCTTATAAGGGTCAAATCCCTGGAGTGAGAAAAGCCAGCTGGTAATTCTAAGGTTATGAAAGGAGGTAACAAAACATGATGACAGATCCAATCGCGGATATGTTAACGCGTATAAGAAACAGCAGCAATGCTAAGCATGATTCAGTAGATGTTCCTGCTTCCAATATAAAGAAAGAAATTGCCCAAATCCTTCTAAGCGAAGGCTTTATAAAAGGATTTGACGTGATCGAAGACGGCAAGCAAGGTATTATTAGAATAGATTTGAAATACGGCAAGAACAGTGAGAAGGTAATAAGCGGGATCAAGAGGATTTCCAAGCCAGGACTTAAGGTTTATGTGAAGAGCGACGAGATCCCAAGAGTGCTTGGCGGCCTTGGAATTGCTGTATTATCCACATCTAAAGGTATAATGACTGACAAGCAGGCTAGAAAAGAAAATGTGGGTGGAGAAGTAATTTGTTACGTTTGGTAATAATTACTAGATTATTGGAACAGGAGGTGCACTCATGTCAAGAATAGGTTTAAAGCCAATTAATCTGCCAAGCGGAGTAGAAATCAAGATAAACGACGGAAACTTCGTTGAGGTAAAGGGTCCAAAAGGACAGTTATCTGAGCAAGTAAGCCCTGAGATGGCTATTACAATAGAAGACGGCGTACTGAATGTATCCAGACCGTCAGAGACAAAGAAGCACAAGTCCCTTCATGGATTGACAAGGACATTGATATCAAACATGATCGTTGGGGTTACTGAAGGTTATTCAAAGACACTGGATATAGTTGGTACAGGATATAGAGCTGCAAAGAATGGGAATAAGCTGGTTCTAACACTAGGCTATTCACATCCGATAGAGCTTGAGGATCCAAGCGGAATAGAAGTAGAGGTTCCTGCACAAAACAAGATAATTGTTAAGGGAATAAATAAGCAGCAGGTTGGAAACTACGCGGCTAAGATCAGAGATTACAGAAAGCCTGAGCCATATAAGGGCAAGGGAGTCAAGTACTCTGATGAGGTTATCAGACGTAAGGTTGGAAAAACAGGTAAGTAGAAGGGAGTGAACAGATTTGCTTAAGAAAATAGATAAGAACAAGACCAGAAAGGTTAGACATACCAGAGTAAGGCAAAAAGTTTATGGCACTCCTGTGAAACCAAGACTGAACATATATAGAAGCGGAAGCCATATATATGCACAGATCATTGATGACGTTGCAGGCCACACCTTGGCTGCTGCATCGACCCTGGACAAAACTTTGGACCTTGCCTCAACTAAGAATAAGGAAGCTGCAAAGGTTGTTGGACAGACAATCGCAAAAAGAGCTCTTGAGAAGGGCATCGAAGAGGTTGTCTTCGACAGAGGCGGCTATCTGTACCATGGAAGAGTAAAAGAGCTTGCTGACGGAGCAAGGGAAGCAGGACTGAAATTTTAGTAGAAGGAGGGGAATAAATGGAACGTTTGTATATAGATGCAAGTGAATTGGATTTGAAAGAAAGAGTTGTCAATATTAACCGTGTAACAAAGGTTGTTAAGGGCGGAAGAAACTTCAGATTCAGCGCATTAGTAGTAGTTGGAGACGAAAATGGTCATGTAGGCGTTGGAATGGCTAAAGCCATGGAAGTTCCTGAGGCGATAAGAAAAGCGATCCAGGATGCTAAGAAGCACGTTATAGAGATACCGTTGGTAGGAACCACTATCCCTCACGAAATTACTGGAATCTACGGAGCAGGAAGAGTTCTGTTGAAGCCGTCAAAAGAGGGTACTGGAGTTATTGCAGGCGGAGCAGTTCGTGCTGTTTGCGAGCTTGTAGGTATCAGAGATATCAGAACCAAATCACTTGGTTCAAACAACCCGAGAAACGTAGTTAACGCAACATTGGAAGCCCTTAAGGGACTTAAGAAGGTAGAGGACGTTGCTAAACTAAGAGGAAAAACCATAGAAGAAATACTAGGTTAGGGGGGAAGGAAATGACTATGATCAAAATCAAATTGGTTAAGAGTCTCATCGGGAGACCTGAAATCCATAGAAAAACAGTCAAAGCCCTTGGATTAAGGAAGATCGGTCAAGTAGTGGAAAAGAATGATACCCCTCAAATCAGAGGTATGATACATCAAGTAGACTACATGGTTGAAGTAATAGACTAATAAAGGAGGTGTACCAATTGAAACTGAATGATTTAAGACCAAACGCCGGTGGTGGGTCCAAACCCAAAAAGAGACTTGGACGTGGAATCGGATCAGGACTTGGTAAAACATCTGGTAAGGGACACAAAGGCCAAAATGCAAGATCAGGCGGTGGAGTAAGACCTGGTTTTGAGGGTGGCCAGATGCCTTTGTTTAGAAGAATGCCAAAGCGTGGTTTTACCAATATTTTCGCTACTGAATACGCGATCGTGAATCTTGAAGATTTAAATAGATTTGAAGAAAATACAGTTGTTACTCCTGAGCTGCTTTTTGCAGAAGGGATCGTTAAACCAGGAAAAGCTAAGGATGGGGTTAAGGTCCTTGGGGATGGAGAATTGAGCGTCAAATTGACAGTTCAGGCACATAAATTCAGCAAAACCGCCGCTGAGAAGATCGAAGCCGCGGGGGGAAAGGTTGAGGTGATTTAGATGCTTTCAACCTTAAGGAATGCATGGAGAGTGCCGGACATAAGAAAAAAGCTGATATTCACGGTGTTGATGCTTTTAGTAGTTAGACTTGGAGCAGCTATACCTGTACCTTTTATGAATAAGGATATCATCAGCAGCATTTTCAACAGCAGTCAAGGTGGGATCCTTCAGTTCCTGGACATGATGGGAGGGGGAACCTTCAGCAGCTACAGTATATTCGCTGCAAACATCTATCCATACATTACAGCATCGATCATCATACAGCTATTGACCATCGCGATCCCTAAGCTTGAGGAGCTTGCTAAGGGAGGCGAGGAAGGTAAAAAGAAGATCAATAGATACACAAGATATGGTGCCATAGTATTGGCAGCTGTTCAAGCCAGCGGATATACCTTTGGATTGTTCAGACAAGCCTTGGAAACGACAAATATCATGCAGACAATAATAGTAATACTATCCATGGTGGCTGGTACTGCATTTCTTATGTGGATTGGGGAGCTTATATCGGAGAGAGGAATTGGAAACGGTATATCACTTCTGATCTTCATAGGAATCATCTCAAGACTTCCATCTGATATCATCAACTGGATCAGACTGGTAAGCATAGGACAAATGAGCGCGATCACGCTTATACTTTTCGGAGTGGTACTGCTTGCAATCATAGTATTCGTAGTTGCATTGCAAGAAGGTGAAAGAAGGATACCGGTCCAGTATGCAAAAAGAGTGGTAGGTAGAAAAATGTACGGCGGACAAAGCACTCATATACCTATAAAGGTATTGATGGCTGGGGTAATCCCCGTAATATTCTCTTCATCATTACTGGCACTTCCACAGACACTGGCACTGTTCTCACAAGGGGGAGTTACCCAGTGGATAGAGAAGTATCTGACACCTTCAGGGAACGTTGGAATTTGGATATATTCAATACTAAATATACTGTTGATAGTGTTCTTCACATATTTCTATACAGCAGTCCAGTTCAATACTGTTGAGTACTCAAAGAACCTGCAGCAGCATGGAGGCTTCATCCCAGGCATCAGACCCGGAAGGCCAACCTCAGATTATCTCAACAAGGTAGTCAATAGAGTAGTTTTCGTTGGAGGTATATCACTGGCTATACTGGCGACACTTCCGACTGTAATGTCGAAGGTGTTTGACATGAATATCAACTTTGGCGGAACTGCAATAATAATAGTAGTCGGCGTTGCACTGGAAACTATGAAACAGATCGAGTCTCAGCTATTGATGAGACATTACAAAGGATTCTTGAAATAGACTATAGGAGATGATTACATGAGATTAGTATTACTAGGTCCTCCTGGGGCAGGTAAGGGTACTCAGGCATCAGCTATAGTAGAAAAATACAAAATACCCCACATTTCCACAGGGGACATATTCAGAGCGAATATAAAAGAAGGTACAGCACTTGGCAAGGAAGCCAAGTCCTATATGGACAAGGGACTTCTTGTTCCTGACGAGCTGGTTGTTTCGATCGTTAAGGACAGGTTGCTGAAGGACGATTGTACAAAAGGATTTTTGCTCGATGGTTTTCCAAGAACGGTAAACCAGGCAGAGTCATTGGATTCCGAACTCAGCAAAATGGGTATCGAATTAGACAGAGTTATTAATATAAACGCAAATGCTGAAATACTGATTGAGAGAGCGGTTGGAAGGAGAATATGCAGGGAGTGCGGAGCTACCTACCATATCAAATTCAATCCTCCCAAGGTTGAAGGTGTATGCGACAAGGATGGAGGAGAACTCTATCAAAGAGATGACGACAATGAGAGTACGGTTTCTACGAGGATAAATGTTTACATGGAGCAAACTCAACCGCTTATAGATTACTACGGCGACAAGGGTCTTCTGTTGGACGTTGATGGAACACTTGAGATAAGTACCGTGTTTGAACTCATCACCGAAGCACTGGATAACTAGAAGAGGTGAATACAATGGATTCAACTGCTGACATATCCATCGGACAGGTGGTAAAGTCAAGAGCTGGCCGCGACAAGGGAAGGATCTTCCTTGTTTATGGGATAGCTGATGAGCAGTACGTCTATATAGTGGACGGAGACCTCAGAAGGCTTGACAGCCCAAAGAAAAAGAAGATCAAGCACTTGATAGTGTTCAACACTGTGCTTCCCGAATTCAAGGAAAAGATAGAAAACAGCGTTAAGATTAACAACTCATATATTAGAAAGATATTGGAACCTTTCAATAAGAGTTTCTAAACGTTCTGAACAGGAGGTTCGAAATCCAATGGCTAAAAAAGAAGACGTCATCGAGGTTGAGGGTACTGTGGTGGATGCGCTGCCAAATGCCATATTCAAGGTTAAACTTGAAAATGGTCATGAAATTTTAGCCCATATCTCCGGCAAACTGAGGATGAATTATATCAGGATATTGCCAGGGGACACCGTAACCGTGGAGCTTTCTCCCTACGATTTGACAAGGGGCAGAATAACCTGGCGAAACAAGTAGCATAGGAGGGATTATTGTGAAAATCAGACCATCCGTAAAAAAGATGTGTGAAAAATGCAAGATAATAAAAAGAAAAGGACGAGTAATGGTTATCTGTGAAAATCCTAAACATAAACAAAAGCAAGGCTAATGGAAGATATTGATAATAGGAGGTGTAGAAGTTAATGGCTAGAATTGCAGGCGTGGACTTACCAAGAGAAAAACGCGTTGAAGTTGGCTTGACATATATTTTCGGCATTGGCAGAACAAGGTCAAATGAGATCCTTAAGAAAGCCGGAGTAAATCCTGACACCAGAGTAAAGGATCTTACTGAGTCTGAGGTTTCCAACCTTAGAGCAATTATTGACACCTATCATGTAGAGGGTGACCTTAGAAGAGATATCGCACTGAACATAAAGCGTCTCAAGGAGATCAACTGCTACAGAGGCTTAAGGCATAAGAGAGGGCTTCCGGTTAGAGGTCAAAGGACCAAGACTAATGCAAGGACCAGAAAAGGCCCTAGAAGAATTGTATCCAAGAAGAAGTAGGTAAAGGAGGGGAATTAAATGGCACCTAAAAAAGGTAAAGCAACTCGTGTGAGAAGAAGAGAGCGTAAGAACATCGAGAGAGGTCAGGCTCACATTTCTTCATCATTCAATAATACAATGGTAACTTTGACAGACATGCAGGGAAATGTTATTTCTTGGGCAAGCGCTGGTCAATTAGGCTTCAGAGGGTCAAGAAAATCCACTCCGTATGCCGCTCAACAGGCAGCTGAGGAAGCAGCCAAAAAAGCTATGGAACATGGACTAAAGATCGTTGAGGTATTCGTTAAGGGACCTGGTTCAGGAAGAGAAGCTGCAATAAGGTCACTTCAGGCATCAGGACTTGAGGTAAGCATGATAAAGGATGTTACCCCAATCCCACACAACGGCTGCAGGCCGCCGAAGAGAAGAAGAGTTTAATAGGAGGTGTAGATAGATATGGCAAGATATACTGGCCCAGTATGCAGGTTGTGCCGAAGAGAGGGGACAAAGCTGTTTCTTAAGGGAGACAGATGCTATACGGACAGATGTGCTTTGAACAAGAGAAACTTTGCTCCTGGTCAGCACGGTACGTCCAGAAAGAAAGTAACCGAGTACGGCATGCAGCTAAGGGAGAAGCAAAAGGTTCGTAGATTCTACGGGATCTCAGAATCACAAATGGCCAAGTACTTCGACATGGCTGACAAGATGAAAGGTATAACAGGTGAGAACCTGTTTAAGATATTGGAGTCAAGACTTGATAACGTAGTTTACAGAATGGGCTTTGCATCCTCAAGAGCTGAGGCAAGACAGCTAGTAACTCACGGTCACTTCCTACTAAACGGCAATAAGGTAAACATCCCTTCACTGTTGACCATAGCAGGAGATGTTGTCGAAGTTAAGGAAAAAAGCAGGGGAAGCGAGAAGTTCAAGGCACTTGTGGAAAACCACAATGGCAATACAGTACCCTGGATAAATGTTGACCTTGAGAAGATGAGAGGTACAATTGTGGCTGAATCCACAAGAGCAGACATAGACCTCCCAGTGGAAGAGCACTTGATTGTCGAGCTTTACTCGAAATAATAGATAGACAATATCAGTTGCCCTCGTCCGTTAGAAAACCAAAAGCCAAGGAGGGTTATGATTAATGATTGAAATTGAAAAGCCCAGAATTGAAATCATCGAATTAAGCGAAGATGGAAGCTACGGGAAATTTGTTGTAGAGCCTCTTGAGAGGGGCTATGGAACAACTCTTGGCAACTCATTGAGGAGAGTATTATTGTCATCTCTCCCCGGAGCTGCTGTGTCATCAGTAAAGTTCCAGGGCGTATTGCATGAATTTGCAACAATACCCGGAGTACTTGAGGACGTTCCTGAAATCATACTCAACATCAAGGAAATTGCTGCTAAAATGTACACAGAAGAGCCTGTAACTATGATCATAGATGCTGAAGGACCTCAGGTTGTAACAGCAGGAGACATAGCTACAGGGATGGATGTTGAAATAGTAAACAAAGATCAATACATTGCCACTGTCAATGAGGATGGAAGGCTTTATATTGAGCTGGAGCTAATAAGAGGAAGAGGCTATTCCATAGCTGAGAAGAATAAGAAGGACAGTCAGCCTGTTGGGGTTATTCCAGTGGATTCATCCTTCACACCAGTAACAAAGGTAAACTACCACGTGGAAAACACAAGAGTTGGTCAGATAACCGACTACGATAAGCTTGTCCTGGAGGTATGGACCAATGGTACTATGAGTGCTGACGAGGCCACTTCTTTGGGAGCAAAGATCCTTACTGAGCATCTTAACCTATTCATCGGTCTTACTGAGCATGTAGGCGACGTAGAGATCATGGTGGAAAAGGAAGAGGACAAGAAGGAAAAGGTTCTTGAAATGACAGTCGAAGAGCTCGATTTGTCAGTAAGGAGCTACAACTGCCTTAAGAGAGCAGCAATTAACACTGTTGAGGAGCTCACACAGAAAACTGAGGACGACATGATGAAGGTAAGGAATCTGGGTAAGAAATCCCTTGAGGAAGTCCAGAGAAAGCTTGCTGAGTTGGGTTTGAGCCTAAAGAGCAGTGATGAGTAATCATAGCAAGAAGGAGGGATTAATGTGACAACTTTAAGAAAGCTGGGTCGTCCCACTGCCCACAGAAAAGCAATGCTTAGAAACCAGGTTACTTCATTGCTTAGGGAAGAGAGGATAGAAACCACAGTTACAAGAGCAAAAGAAACGAAGAGAATGGCCGAAAAGATGATCACTCTTGGCAAGAGGGGAGATCTTCACGCAAGAAGACAAGCATTGGCCTTTATATATGATGAAGACGTAGTAAAGAAACTTTTTGATGAAATTGCTCCCAAGTATGCCGAGAGAAAAGGCGGCTATACAAGAGTTATCAAAGCAGGTCCACGCCGCGGAGACGGAGCAGAGCTGGCAATATTGGAATTGGTGTAGATTGTGGGGGATTAAGTTGAAATGCTTAGTCCCTTTAGCTTTCACCATCTTTTTTCCAACAATGAATCCAAAATTGAAATAAGGGTATCCATATGGTATATTGGATAAGGAACAGAATAATCGATTGAGGTAGCGTCATGAACGAAGATATAATGATAAAAATTGAAAATGTCAGCTATGAGTACAGCTCCTATATTGACGAAAGCATCCAGCTGGCTGTCAAGGACCTTAGCCTGGAGGTCAAGAGAGGCGAATTTCTCGCAGTTCTTGGGCATAACGGCTCAGGTAAATCCACTCTTGCCAAGATGATCAACGGGCTTATCCTGCCATCAAAGGGCAATGTGTTTGTGAATGGCATCAACACAAGGGATGAAGAACGGATATGGGACATAAGATCTACTGCGGGGATGGTTTTTCAGAATCCTGACAATCAGATAGTCGCAACCATTGTCGAAGAGGATGTGGCCTTCGGACCAGAAAACCTTGGGATACCGCCAGCAGAGATCCGCAAGAGGGTTGATGACGCTCTTGAGGTAGTAGAAATGTCAGAGTATAAAAGACATGCTCCCCATCTTCTTTCCGGAGGACAGAAGCAAAGGGTGGCAATAGCTGGCATACTCGCAATGGAACCTGACTGCATAATTTTTGATGAACCAACGGCAATGCTTGATCCGGTTGGTCGCCAGGAGGTATTGGATACTGTTAAAAAGCTCAACAAGGAGAAAAACAAGACTATAATCCTGATAACACATTTTATGGATGAAGCAGTTGAAGCCGACAGGATACTTGTATTGAATGAAGGCGAATCTGTAATGCTTGGGACTCCAAATGATATATTCAGAAAGGTAGATCTCCTAAAATCTATGGGTTTGGACGTACCCCAGGTAACCGAGCTGGTATATGAGCTGAACAAAGAAGGTTATGACTTCAGAGACGACATTCTCTCAGTCGAGGAGCTGGTGGACATATTATGATAATTGAAATAAAGAATCTTAGCTACGTATATAATCCAGGGACCCCTTTTGAGAAAAAGGCACTTGACGATATCAGTCTTGGAATTGAAGAGGGAGAGTTCATTGGGCTTATCGGTCATACCGGATCAGGGAAATCAACTCTCGTTCAGCATCTCAATGGACTTATTAAGCCAACATCCGGAGAAATAATTATAGATGGAGACAGCCTTTCTGACAAAAGCACCAAACTTAAGAATATAAGACAGAAGGTTGGCTTGGTATTTCAATACCCGGAGCATCAGCTGTTTGAAGAGACCATATACAAGGACATAGCCTTTGGACCGAAGAATCTTGGACTGTCACAGGAAGAAGTGGACGAAAGAGTCAGGCATGCTATGGATCTTGTAGGTCTTGATTTCGAGGAGCTGAAGGATAGATCCCCGTTCGAGCTGTCAGGTGGGCAGAAGAGAAGGGTGGCCATAGCTGGTGTTGTGGCGATGAAGCCAAAAGTACTTGTTCTGGACGAGCCTACAGCAGGATTGGATCCCAAGGGCAGAGATGATATACTCGATGAGATCAGGACATTGTATGAGAAAGAAAATATCACAATAATACTCGTTTCCCACAGCATGGAAGACATTGCGAGGTTGGTTAACAGGATATTTGTCATGCACAGAGGAAGGCTCGCCATGGATGGATCGCCAAGAGAAATATTCGGAAGATCTGACGAGCTTGAGGGTATGGGCTTAGGCATACCCCAGATTACTAAATTCATGAAAAAATTCAAGGCATCCGGACACGATGTCAAGGATGATGTGCTGACTATTGAAGAAGCCAAGGTCGAGATATTGAAATATTTGAGAGGTAAGAAGGATGCTTAAGGATATCACTATAGGTCAATATTTCCCGGGAACGTCACTTATACATAAGCTTGATCCCAGAGTCAAGATAGTGGTGACGGCACTTTTTATTGCATCCCTTTTCTTCATATCCAAGTTTTATCCGTATATTTTCATAGTCCTATTCATTGCTGCAGTCATAAAAACTGCAAAGCTCCCTGTTAAGTTCATTTTAAAGGGGCTAAGACCCTTGATGTTCATAATACTTATCACCTTTGCAATTAACCTGTTTATGACCAAGGGAGAGGTGCTTTTTGAGCTTGGCCCGCTTACTGTAACCAAGGAGGGACTTAGACAGTCTGTGTTTATGGCCTTAAGGCTTGTTTTCCTTATAACAGGAACATCATTGTTGACCTTGACCACGTCTCCAATTGCTCTAACAGATGGTATAGAAAGACTATTGTCCCCATTTAAGAAAATTGGATTGCCTGCACATGAGCTTGCAATGATGATGACAATCGCTCTGAGATTCATACCGACTTTGTTGGAGGAGACCGACAAGATAATGAAGGCACAAATGGCAAGAGGTGCTGATTTCGAATCTGGAAACATCCTTAATCGCGCCAGGAATCTCGTTCCCCTATTGGTACCATTATTCATAAATGCCTTCAGACGGGCAGATGATCTTGCGACTGCAATGGAAGCAAGATGCTATAGAGGCGGGGATGGCAGAACGAGGCTTAATGAACTTAGCTTTAAAAACATGGATTATGTGGTTCTTACCGGTATGACAGCATTCTTTGGTATCCTAATAGCCACCAGATATCTGGGGTGATCAAATGAGAAACATAAAGCTGGTATTGGAGTATGACGGGACGGCATATAATGGATGGCAATATCAGGAGAACGGCGTTTCTGTGCAGCAGAAGATCGAGGAAGCGATCCTTGCAGTCACTGGAGAGATGATATCAGTAAAAGGCTCCGGAAGAACTGATGCCGGAGTGCATGCGCTGGGTCAGGTCGCCAATTTTCATACAGGTTCTACGATACCGGGTGATAAATTCAAGTTTGCTCTGAATAATGAGCTTCCTGATGACATCAGGGTAATAGATTCACAGGAGGTGGATATGAGCTTTCACTCAAGGTTCAGTGCTACCCATAAGCGATACAGGTATAGAATCTATACTGGTGAGGTGGAAAGACCGATGTTTAGAAATTTCTGCTATCACTTCAAGTATCCACTGGATATTGATATTATGAGGTACGCAGCAGAACACTTCATAGGCAGTCACGACTTCAAGTCCTTCAAGGGGAGAAGGAGCATAACCAAAACAACTGTCAGAAAAGTTAACAGGATAGATATCAGGCAAAAGGGAGAAATGGTTGATATTTGGATCGATGGCGACAGTTTTATGAGAAATATGGTAAGAATAATGGTTGGTACCTTGGTGGAGATTGGAAATGGGCAGAGAGATAAGGATTCCATCCCATGGATACTCGAGCAAAGAGACAGAAACTGTGCAGGTCACACTGCTCCTGCAAAGGGATTATTCTTAGAAAAAGTTTTTTACGAGTAAATAGGCTGTTGACAAGCTAATTAGGTTGTATTAGAATGTATAAGAGTGTGTAAGAAGAAGCCCGGAAACTTCTTATTAACACCTTGAAAAAAGTTGTTGTAAGGAGGGAAACAGATGAAAAGCTACATGGCAAAAGCCAATGAAATCGAAAGAAAATGGTATATAATCGACGCTGAAAATAAAGTGTTAGGTAGATTAGCCACTGAGATCGCTACGATTCTGAGAGGTAAGAATAAACCTATATATACACCGTATGTAGATACTGGTGACTTCGTTATCGTCATCAATGCCGATAAGGTGAAGTTGACAGGGAAGAAACTGGATCAGAAAAATTACACTTATCATACAGGATATCCCGGAGGATTGAGACAGATTCCATACAGAAATCTGATTGTCAAGAATCCAGAGAAGATCATCGAGCTTGCAGTAAAGGGTATGTTGCCAAAGAACAGCCTTGGAAGAAGCATGTACAGAAAATTGAAGGTATACAGAGGCACTGAGCATGGACATGAAGCTCAAAAGCCGGAAGTATACGAATTTTAATCTGGTAGGAAGGGAGGACTGTAAATGGCTGCAATACAATTTATCGGAACAGGAAGAAGGAAGACATCTGTTGCAAGAGTTAGATTGATTCCTGGAAACGGGAAGATGACTATAAATGGAAGAGATATTGACGAGTTTTTCAACTATGAGACTCTTAAGGTAATAGCTAAGGAGCCTTTGACAATAAGTGATACCGTGGACAAGTACGATGTAAAGGTCACCGTACATGGAGGCGGATTTACAGGTCAGGCAGGAGCTATTAGACATGGAATCGCAAGAGCCCTTCTACAGGCGGATGGAGAGCTGAGACCTTTACTTAAGAAGGCTGGGCACCTCACAAGAGATCCAAGAATGAAGGAAAGAAAGAAATATGGACTTAAGAAAGCAAGAAAAAGTCCACAGTTCAGCAAGAGATAATTGGAAGCACCGGAAAACCGGTGCTTTTCTTTTTTAGGTAATGAAGCAGATTTGAAACTGTTTCAAATTTATCCACTGTGGATTGTGGATAATGTGGATAATGTGGGAAAATAAATGCCCTGGTCAAATTTGGTCAGGGCATCGCTTATATCAAGGCTTTGTGTGCATCCTTAAGTTGACTGATGATCGAAAGCTGCTGTGGACAGATCGCTTCACATTCTCCACATTCAACACAGGAAAGTGAAGAGGCTCCTTTCTCTACATAGCCTTTGTATGATGATTTCGACTGGTCAACAGTCTCATATACCGTAAGATTATTGTACAGCTCAAATATTCCAGGTATCCGAACTCCGGCTTTACAGGGTTGACAATACTCGCATCCGGTACACCCAACGGCAATCCTGCTCTCGAAGAAGGATTTAAGATAATCCACTGCCTCAAGCTCAGATTCCGACAAAGGAGTATTATCAGAATAAATTTTGATGTTTTCCTCCACCTGTTCCATGCTTGACATTCCGCTGAGAACAACCTTGACACCATCCAGCTGCTGCAGCCATTTAAGGGCAAGCTCTGCAGCAGTCCTTTCAGAAGCTTTGCTCTCAATAGCTTCTTTTGACTTTTGAGGAATATTTGCCAGTTTCCCTCCCTTTAGGGGCTCCATTACGACAACATCTATTCCTTTGTTTTTCGCATACATCAATCCTTCAAGTCCTGCCTGATATCCTGTGTCCATATAGTTCAGCTGGATCTGGCAGAAGTCCCAATCGTAAGAATCTATTATTTCCTTGAATACTTTAAGATCGTCATGAAATGAGAACCCGATATTTTTTATTTTACCTGAAGACTTCGCTTCATGGATGAAATCGAATACTTCAAGCTCAACGATTTTTTTCCAGGATTCTGCATCAAGGGAGTGGAGAAGATAAAAATCAAAGTAATTTGTCCGTAAATTAACGAGCTGTTCATCCAAATATTTTATGAAGTCATCATATTTTTTGACGAGCCAGACAGGGCTTTTTGTCGCGAGATATACCCTTTCCCTCAATCCGAGGGACAGTACCTGACCTACAAAATCCTCAGATTTCCCGCCATGATAGGGGTAGGCCGTATCGATGTAGTTTACACCATTTTCGATCGCATACTTAAGAAGCTTTTCCGATTCCTCAAAATCTATCCTTGAATTATCTCCTCCCACCACTGGAAAGCGCATACATCCATAACCTAATAGTGAAACATTTAACTTTTCACTGGTAATCTCACGGTATTGCATATAAAAACCTCCTTATGTATAATGAAATCATACTACCCGCTACAGCACTGAATTAGCTTATCTTTTAGGTTTCTCAGTTTAGAGGAGACCTTAAGGGGTAGAATTAGTGTAGCATATTGAGATTATAACACAACAAATGGGAAGGAGTGATTAAATGGACGCAAAAAAAACCCCGCTTTATGAAGAACACGTCAAGCTGGGGGGGAATGTTGTCGATTATGCCGGTTGGTTTTTACCGGTGGAGTACAAGGGATTAGTTCCTGAGCACCAGGCAGTTAGAAACGCTGTGGGATTGTTTGATGTATCCCACATGGGAGAAATCACTGTCAAGGGCAAGGATGCACTGGCCTTTGTTGATTACCTGGTTTCAAACGATGTAACCAAGCTGGTCGACAACCAAATCATCTATACACATTTTTGCAACCCTGAGGGAGGAGTCGTCGATGACCTTCTGGTTTACAGATTCGGCGAAGAAGATTTCTACCTGGTAGTTAATGCTTCAAACACCGACAAGGACTATAAATGGATACTTGCTAACAAGGGAGACTTCGATGTCGCGACCGAAAACATTTCCGACACAGTAGGTGAGTTGGCTATCCAGGGTCCGATGGCACAAAAGGTTCTCCAAAAATTGACCGATTTTGATCTTTCACAAATCAAGTTTTTCTTCCTTGAAAGGAACGTATCTGTTGCAGGTGTCGATTGTATGGTTTCAAGGACTGGATATACCGGAGAGGACGGATTTGAGATCTATACAGACAACACAGGGATAGTCAAGGTCTGGAATGCTATCCTTGAAGCTGGCAAGGACGAGGAGATCATGCCTTGCGGGTTGGGATGCAGGGACACCTTGAGGTTCGAAGCTTCGCTGCCTCTTTACGGGCATGAATTCGACGACACCATATCACCATTGGAGGCTGGATTTAAATACTTCGTCAAGCTTGACAAGGTATCAGACTTTATTGGAAAGGAAGCTCTGAACAAACAATGGAGCGAAGGCCTTAAGCGCAAGCTGGTGGGCTTTGAGATGATCGACAGGGGAATAGCAAGAGAAGGATATGAAATCTATAAAGACGGAGAGAAGATAGGCCATGTAACCACAGGCTACATGAGTCCGACTTTAGGTAAGATCATAGGCAATGCTCTTGTGAAATCTGAGTACACTGAGCTTGGTACTGAGCTTGATATAAAGATCAGAAACAAATTTGCCAAAGCGAAGGTAATAAGCAAAAAATTTTTGAATAAGAAAAAATAGGAGGGTTCAAATATGAAAGTTGCAAAGGGGTATCATTACACTAAGGATCATGAATGGGTAAAGGTCGAGGGAGATCTTGCATTTGTAGGGATTTCAGACTATGCGCAGCATCATCTTGGAGACATAGTTTATGTTGAGCTTCCAGAGGTCGATGATGAATTTGAAAAGGGAGAGGCATTTGCAGCTGTTGAGTCAGTTAAGGCAGCGTCAGACGTTTATCTGCCAGTTGGCGGAAAGGTTGTAGAGGTAAATGAAGAACTGGTTGATGATCCGGCACTTCTTAATGCAGATGCTTTCGAAAACTGGATGATCAAGATAGAGATAGCTGACAAGGCTGAGCTTGATGAATTAATGACAAGTGAGGATTACGAAAAGTTTTTAGCTGAGGAGGTATAATATGCATCCCTATATACCCAATACACCTGAGGATATCCAGGAAATGCTCAAGGCCATTGGCCTTGAAAGCGTAGACCAGTTGTTTGAGGATATCCCGAAAGAGGTCCACATGGACAGGGAGCTTAACATTCCCAAATCCAAAAGCGAGCTGGAGGTAGTGTCATACATTAAGAGCCTGGCTGACAAGAACTGTTCAATGACAAAACTGACAAGCTTTTTAGGTGCAGGCGCATATGACCACTATATCCCATCGGTTGTGAACCATATAATATCAAGAAGTGAGTATTATACTTCCTATACACCATACCAGCCTGAAATAAGCCAGGGAACTCTCCAGTATATATTCGAGTTCCAGACACTTATTTGTAATCTGACTGGAATGGATGTTGCAAATGCTTCTTTGTATGACGGAGGAACAGCTGTTGTTGAGGCTGCGCTTATGGCGGCAGCATACTCAAAGAAGGACGAAATAATAATATCCAAATCAGTTAAACCTGATGCAAGAAAGATCCTTCACACATATGCCCATGTTCAGAATTTGAAGGTCATCGAAGCTGACATCAAGGATGGAGTGACTGATATCGAGGCCCTGGAAGGTCTGGTAAATGACAATACAGCTGCAGTTATAGCACAGAGCCCTAACTTTTTTGGTATAATCGAAGATCTGAAGGCACTTGGAGAAGTTGCTCACAAAGGCAAGAAAACTACATTTGTAGCGTCAGTTGACCCAATATCCCTTGGCATCTTGAAGAAGCCTGGTGACCTGGGAGTTGACGTTGTGGTTGGCGAAGGACAATCGATGGGTATACCAGTAAGCTTCGGAGGCCCATACCTTGGATTTATGGCTGTAAA
Source organism: Gudongella oleilytica (assembly GCF_004101785.1). Lineage (NCBI taxonomy): Bacteria > Bacillati > Bacillota > Tissierellia > Tissierellales > Tissierellaceae > Gudongella > Gudongella oleilytica. The sequence continues at coordinate 1,805,118 of NZ_CP035130.1, read as the reverse complement.
GAACGACTATATTAGAAAGCTTCCCGGAAGGATCGTCGGTCAAACAGAGGACCTTGACGGCAAGAGATCATTCGTTCTTACACTAACGGCAAGAGAGCAGCATATCAGAAGAGAAAAAGCGACATCAAATATCTGCTCTAACCAGGGATTAAACTCACTGGCAGCTACTGTCTATATGGTTACTCTCGGAAAGGAAGGCTTGAGAGAGGTAGCTATGCAGTCAACCAAGAAGGCTCATTATGCTTTCGAGCAACTGACAAAGTCAGGAAAATACAAGCCTATGTTCGATAAACCATTCTTCAAGGAGTTTGCAGTAGTTTCAGACAAGGATCCTATGGATATTAATAAAGCCCTGAGAGCTGAGAATATGATCGGCGGCTATGACCTGGGCAAGGAGTATCCTGAAATGAAGGGCGGTATCCTATATGCAGTCACTGAGAAGAGAACGAAGGAAGAAATTGATAGGCTGACTGGCGTATTGGAGGGGATATAATGAGAAAATACGATAAATTGATATTCGAACTTTCCAAACCAGGAAGGAAAGCTTATATGCTTCCGCCGCTTGATGTGGAGGACAAGGAGCTTGGCAGCCTTATTCCAGATGACTTCGTCAGTAAGGAGGAGCTGAAGCTTCCTGAGTTAACTGAGGTTGATGTCATAAGACATTACACAAATCTATCCAACAAAAACTATGGAGTCGATACGGGATTTTATCCGCTGGGCTCCTGTACAATGAAATACAATCCAAAAATTAACGAGGATACTGCAAGATTCGATGGCTTTGCAAATCTTCATCCTCACCAGTCAGAGGACTGTATCCAGGGATCTCTGCAATTGCTTTATGAGCTGGAAAAGTATCTGTGTGAAGTTGCCGGAATGGATAGAATGACCTTACAGCCAGCGGCCGGTGCACATGGAGAGTTGACTGGAATAATGCTGATAAAAGCATACCATGAGAAGAGAGGAGATCTTAATAGAAACAAGATCATAGTTCCGGACTCTGCTCACGGCACTAACCCTGCTACTGCAGCTATGGCCGGCTATAAGATAGTTGAGATCAAATCCACTAAAGACGGACTGGTTGACCTTGATGCCCTTAAAGCAGCTGTTGGTGAAGATACTGCAGGCTTGATGCTTACAAATCCAAATACTCTTGGTATATTTGACAAAGGTATTCTGGAAATAGCGAAAATTGTTCATGATGCTGGCGGATTATTGTACTATGACGGTGCAAACGCTAATGCTATTATGGGCCACGCAAGACCTGGTGACATGGGCTTTGACGTAGTACACTTCAACCTTCACAAGACATTCTCAACTCCACATGGTGGAGGAGGACCTGGTTCAGGACCTGTAGGGGTCAAGAAGGAACTGGTTGAATTCCTTCCTGTTCCAATGGTGGAAAAGGAAGGGGAAAGATATTTCTTCGACTATGACTATCCAAATACCATAGGTAAGGTAAAGGATTTCTACGGACACTTTGGTATTCTTGTAAGAGCATTCACCTACATCCTGACATTGGGTGGTGATGGTCTTAAGAAGGCTTCCGAAATGGCTGTTCTTAATGCAAACTATATTATGAGTCAGCTGAAGGATCACTATTATCTGCCGATAGATACTATATACAAGCATGAATTTGTCCTTGGCGGCTTGAAGGATACCCTAAGCGAAGTAACTACCTTAGATATTGCCAAGAGATTGCTGGATATGGGATACCATCCGCCTACGATCTACTTCCCGCTGATCATAAACCAGGCGCTTATGATAGAGCCTACCGAAACTGAGAGCAAGGAGACTCTTGATGAGTTTATCCAAGCCATGATAAAAATAGCCGAGGAAGCAGAAGCGGATCCTGAGATGGTCAAATCAGCACCTCACGACACAGTAGTACGAAGACCAAACGAAGTAAAGGCTGCCCGTGATATAATCGTCAAATATGAAGGGTAGGTGTACCGTTTGACAAAAAGAATTGCTATAATCGGTGCCGGGCCTGGAGGCTACGTCGCTGCAATAAGGGCTGCACAGCTGGAAGCCCAGGTTTATCTTATAGAGAACAGGGAAATAGGAGGAACTTGTCTCAACAGAGGCTGCATACCGACAAAAACTTATTTTCGAAATGCTCAGATATTGTCAGATCTCAGGAATTCACATGAGTTTGGCATTAAGGTGGATGGCTTCAGTCTTGATGGGAAGGCATTGCTTGAAAGAAAAAACAAGGTAGTAAACGACCTGGTCAGCGGCATTGAGCGGCTGATCGGTTCTTACCAAAATATTGAACTGATACAGGGTAAGGCATCCTTTAAGGATAAGAACACCCTTAACGTACAGCTTAATGGGGGTGGCTCCAAGGAAGTAGAGGCTGACAATATAATAATTGCAACAGGCTCATTTCCCCAGATGACTGAGACAAAAGGTATAGACCTTCCGGGCGTGATCACTTCAGACGATCTTCTGGAGCTGGATCATGTACCTGAAACACTTATAGTTGTTGGCGGTGGAGTAATAGGACTTGAGTTTGCAAGCATTTACAAGGAGTTGGGTTCTCACGTAATACTTCTGGCATCCAGGATACTGAAGGATGGAGACAAGGAGATAGCTAAAAGACTGACTCCTATGTTGAAGAAGCAGGGGATCGAAACTTATGTCGACATCAGGGCAAAGGAGATCACAAAGGACGGCGAACATCTGAAGGTGGTCGCACGTTATAAGGAAAAGGACGAGGAAATTGAAGTAATTGGCGATTATGTACTGATAGCATCTGGCAGAGCCCCTTTGGTTGAGGGATTAAACCTGGAGGGAATCGGAGTAGAATTCTCGGGACGAGGCATCAAAGTCAACGACAGCTATGAGACTACTGTACCAGGGATATATGCTATTGGTGATGTAAATTCCAAGGGGATTCAGCTGGCTCATGTTGCATCATCACAGGGCGAGTATGTCGTTGAAACCATAATGGGTCATAAGCCCGATTTAAACCACGAGCACTGGCCTGCATGCGTATTCACAATGACTGAGGTTGCCCAGGTTGGATTCACAGAGGAGCAGCTAAAGGAGAAGGGCATAGACTACAGATCGAGCAAATTCATGTTCTCAGCCAACGGCAAAGCTCTATCCTTAGGGGAGACAGACGGGATAGTAAAAATCCTTGCATCCAATGAAGACAACAGGATATTGGGGGTACACATCATCGGGCCTCATGCAAATGACCTGATACACGAGGGTGCACTGGCAATATCGAACAACATGGATGTATCTGCAATCAAGCGTACGATCCATGCACATCCAACCCTGTCAGAGGCTTTTTTTGAGGCAGCATTGGGCTTGGATGAGGCTGCTATCCATATAGCGCCAAAAAAGAAAAGAAGAGGTTGAGAAAGAAGCAACGGGCTTTCCCGTTGCTTCTTTTAGAAAGAGGGAAATGCAGAAAATGAAAAATGCCAGGAAGATTTTGATCATCTTTAGTTTTGCAATCTTGATCTATTTGGGTTTACTTTCAGGGTGGGATAACAAGGGTATCCTCTTCGATGAAAAGCTTTTGATAAGGATCAGTGAAAATCAGAGCCCTGGAATGCTGGCATTTATGAAGGTAATTTCATTCCTGGGATCGGAGTTGTTTCTGTTTCCTGCTGTAGGACTGGTAATTGCTTATATGCTGATCAAGAGGTACAATTATTCTGCCTGCATGCTTTTATCTGCATCATTGGGAAGCTGGATTGCAAATCATACTCTCAAGCAGATATTTCAAAGGGTCAGGCCTGAGGAATTTTTTAAAGTCCAGCAGGGAGGATTTAGCTATCCAAGCGGTCACTCCATGGTTTCAATGTCCATGTTTCTGACTATAGCATTTCTAATAGCAAGGAAGCAGGAGGGTAAAACCGATCCAAGAATTCCATATGCAGCAGCTATCCTGTATATAGTTATCATGGGACTTAGCAGGCTTTCGCTGGGTGTCCATTGGCCAACAGATATTTTAGGAGGATATGCAGGCGGATACCTATACTATCTGGCATCTGCAAGACTGATAGATCAATTGTATAATAAGAAAAAGAGCAAGGCTCTTAGTTAACCTAAGATCGCCTTGCTCTTTTCATCCATAAACTGATTGCTGTAAAGGCTGTAGTAGTAGCCTCTTGCCTTTATAAGTTCTCTGTGGGTTCCATCCTCTATAACCCTTCCATCCCTGATAACCAGTATCCTGTCAGCATTTCTAACGGTAGACAGCCGGTGGGCAATTACGAAACTGGTTCTGCCCTCAAGCACCCTGGAAATAGCATCCTGGATTATCTTTTCTGTCTCGGTATCGATCGATGATGTCGCTTCATCCAGGACAAACAGCTGCGGGTTTCTGACTATAGCCCTGGCAAATGAAACCAATTGCTTCTGACCTGTCGATAGAAGATTTCCTCCCTCTCCTACCTGGGTATCGTACCCATCCTTCATCTCTGTTATGAAGCTGTGTGCATTGACAAGCCTGCAGGCTTCCTCTATCTCTTCATCGGTTGCATCAAGCTTACCATATCTTACATTATCCCTGATTGTTCCGCTGAAAAGGTGCGGTGCCTGAAGAACATAGCCAAGATTATCATGGATCCAGTTGAGTGGCATATCCTTGTAATTGTAACCATCGATCAGTATCTCACCCTTAACAGGCTCGTAAAACCTGCAGAACAGATTGACTATAGTGGACTTCCCTGACCCGGTTTCGCCAACCAAAGCGATCGTCTGGCCTGGTTCCACTGAAAGGTTAAAGTCGGTGAGAACGGGCTCATCAGGATTATAATGGAAGCTTACGTTTTTGAATTCCACCTTTCCCTTTATACTTGGCCAAAGCTCTTTTTTCTGGTCGAATATATCGCCATATTTGTTCAATACTTCCTCGCTGTCCTTAATAGCAGGCTCCTCACGGAGTAAAGAAAATACTCTTTCTGCAGATGCCTGTGCACCCTGTATTTCTGCGAAAATTACTGCCATCTGTCTTACAGGTTCAAAAAATTGAGAGGTATAGGAAATAAAAGCAACCAAGGTACCGTAGGTTATCGCTCCTGTAAGGATATACCCTCCTCCAAAGCTTAATGCAAGTGCAGTCCCAACACTGCCAAGGCCGATTACTATAGGGAG